>CBRGOK010000502.1:0-3442 GCA_967798035.1 uncultured bacterium | reverse complement strand
CCCCCTCGAGCCGGATGGTCCAGTCGGTCAGTCCCACGATCTCGTCACCGACGTGGCTGACGAGGACCATCGGGAGGTCGGTCCTCCCGCGGATCCGGTGGAGCCACGACATCGCCTCGCGGCGCCGACTCTCGTCGAGGCCGGCGAACGGCTCGTCGAGGAGGAGCACGCGCGGGCGGGAGAGGATCGCGCGGCCCAGCGCCACGCGCCGGCGCTCCCCGGCGGAGAGGCTCCGCGGCATCCGGTCGAGGAGGCGCGGGATCCCGAGCGCCGCGGGGACCTCGCCGGGGTCCTCCGCCCTCGGGCTGTAGAGGAGGTTCTCGCGCACGGTCAAGTGGGGGAAGAGGAGCGCGTCCTGGGTGACGTAGCCGACCCGCCGCCGCTCGAGTGGATCGGCCGAGCAGTCGACGCCGTCCAGGACGACGCGCGCCCCGGGCTCGATCCCGGCGATCGCGTCGAGGAGCGTCGACTTCCCGCTGCCGCTCGGCCCGACGAGGCCGAGCGAGCGCGCCTCGCAGTCGATCGCCGCCATGAGCATGAAGCCGCTGGCGCGGCGCACACGAGCCTCGATCTCGAACCTCAACGCTCCAGCTCGAGTCGCATCCGGTGGCCGCGGTCGAGCCGTCTCGACGCGAGGACACAGAGGAGGCAGAGGACGACCGAGGCGAGGACGAGGAAGAGGATCCGCGTCTCGCCTCCGGGGCTGTCCAGCTCGGCGTAGATCGCGAGCGGGATCGTCTCCGTTTCCCCCGGGATGCGTCCCGCGAGGACCACCGTCGCCCCGAACTCGCCGAGCCCCCGCGCGAAGGCGATCGCCGCGCCCGAGAGGATGCCCGGCCAGGCGAGCGGGAGCGTGATCCGGCGGAAAGTCTCCCACCGGGAGCGGCCGAGGGAGCGCGAGACGATCTCGAGCCGGGGATCGACCCCCTTCATTGCGAGGGCGATCATCATGACGAAGAGGGGGAGGCCGACGACCGCCGCGGCGACGACGGCGCCGAGCCAGTGGAAGGCGACGGGGAGCCCGACCCCTTCGAGCGCCCTCCCGACCCATCCGCGCGGCGAGAAGAGCCGGAGCAACAGATAGCCGACGACGACGGGCGGAAGGACGAGGGGCATCAGGACGAGCGTGTGGACGAGGTCCCGCGCCCGGGACCTCGTGCGCTCGAGGAACCACGCGAGCGCCAGCGCGACGGGCAGGCTCAGGAGGGTCGCGGCCAGTCCGACCGCGAGGGAAAGGCGGATCGCCCCCACCTCAGTTCGCCTCCCCGAAGCCATGCTTCCGGGCGATCTCGAGCGCCCAGGGCTCGCGGAGCGCGTCGTAGAATTCCTTCCCCTCTGTCCGGAGGAGCCCGACGGAGTAGAGGATCTTCGGATGGCTCTCGGCGGGGAAGCTGTACGCGACGCGGACCTGGGGATCGATGGCGGCGTCCGTGGCGTAGACGATCCCCGCCTGCGCGCCTCCCTCCGAGACCTTGGAGAGGACGTCCCGGACGTTTTGCCCGTAGATCGTCCGTTCCGGGATCTGGATCCCGAGGTGCGCGAGCGCCGCCCGCGCGTACTTCCCGGCGGGGACCTGCTCGTTCGCGAGCGCGAGGCTCTCGACGCGCTTCAGGTCGAACTCCCGCTCCTCCTTCCGCACGACGCAGACGAGGCGATTCGAGAGCCAGTCGAACCTCTCGAGGCTCTTCACCTTCTCGAGCCACTCCGGCGCGGCCGAGAGGAAGACGTCGGCCGGGGCCCCCTCCTGGATCTGGCGGGCGAGCGTCGAGGTCGCCTCGAACTGGAGCCGGTGCAGGCGCCCCGCCCGGGCCGACCACTCGTTCGCGATCGCCGTGACGGCCTCCTTGAGGCTTGCCGCGGCGAAGATCGTGACGGGCGCCTCCCCCGGCCCGCCCGCCGGGGAGGCCGGTTTCCCGTCGCAGGCCCCCAGGAGGAGGAGGATCGGTATGGAAGCAGATTTCATAACCAAGTGTTGTCGCTATGTTCGGCAAGATCCTACCCTCTGGTGGGCCGGGCCTCCAGGCGGACGGAGTGCGGGCGCATGGGGCGTCCTCGTCGCGGCGTTCGCCGGCTCAAGGGTTGGATCCCCGTCTACGGGATCCAGACGGGCGCCTGGCGCGTGTCCCCCCTCTTTGACCGATTCCGGGGCCGGCGGGATCTACTCTTCCGAGAGCCGTGAAGCCCGCCAACCCCGCCGCCCAGCCGGAGACCCTCCTCGAGCACGGCCCGTTCGTCCGCCGGATCGCCCGGAGCCTCCTCTTCGACGAGCACCGGGTGGACGACGTCGTCCAGGAGACCTGGGTCGCGGCGCTCGAGCGTCCGCCGCGGGGGGCAATCCGGTCGTGGCTCGGCACGGTCGTCCGGAACTTCTCCCTCCGCGCGGTGCGGGGGGAGAGTCGCCGAGCCCGCAGGGAACTCGCCGCGGCCCGGCCGGAGGCGGTCCCCTCGACGGAGGAGATCGCGGCCCGGGAGTCGGCGCGACGGACCGTCGTCGAGGCGGTCCTCGCCCTGGAGGAGCCTTTCCGCTCCGCGATCCTCCTCCGCTTCTATGAGGGCCTTCCTCCTCGCGCGATCGCCCGGCGGCTCGGGATCCCCGTCGAGACGGCCCGCTCGCGCGTGAGGCGGGGCGTCGAACTCCTCCGCGCGCGGCTCGACGGGGAGCACCGGGGCGGACGCCGGGCCTGGGGCCTCGCCCTCGTCCCTCTCGCCCTGCCTCGCCCGCTCGAGGCCGCGGGCCTGGTTGCCCTCGGGAGCATCGCCATGAGCACGGCCGTGAAGGTCGGGATCGCCGCAGCGCTGGTCGCGGGAGGCTTCCTCGCGCTCCGGCCCGACACCGTCTCGAAGACGCGGGACGAGCGCCTCGCGGAGAGCCCGCCTGTTGTCCCTGCCGCCGTCCCGGCCGTCCACGTGGCCCGGGAGACGCCGGCGGCGGAGCCCGGGTCCGAGCCGGAACCGTCCGTGCGACGCACCCTCCAGCCGGCGGGGACCGTCGAGCCCTCGCCGTCCGCGCAGCCCGCGCCCGTCGCCACGGCCCCCGCTCCTCCCGTCGGCGTCGTCTTCGGGAGCATCACCGATCCGACTGGCCTGCCGGTCGACGGAGCGGAGGTGATCCTCCTGATTCTCGACCGCAAGGTGAGCCCGGACGGGAAGGAGGAGCTCACGTTCGGCGGGGACGGGCCCTCGCGCACCAAGACGGACTCGAAGGGGCTCTACCGATTCGAGGCCCGGAAGGGAGGGTTCCTCCAGCTCGAGGTCAAGAAGAACGGGTTCGATGATCGAACCGCTTACCGGAGGGTCTCCGATCCCCCCTACGA
The DNA here is from genome assembly GCA_967798035.1 of uncultured bacterium. Taxonomy (GTDB): domain Bacteria; phylum Planctomycetota; class UBA1135; order UBA1135; family JAKEFM01; genus JAKEFM01. The sequence continues at coordinate 128 of CBRGOK010000502.1, read as the reverse complement.
GGAGAGGATCGACGTCGCGTTGCAGGCCGAGCGTCGCGCGAGGATCCGAGGACGGCTCCTCGACCCGACCGGCAATGCGCTCCCTGCGGAAGAGATCCGGTTCCTCTTCCCTCCCCGAGACCCCGACC
>CBRGOK010000501.1:0-3480 GCA_967798035.1 uncultured bacterium | reverse complement strand
AGCTGCTCTCCGTCGACCCTGCCGACCTGCAACCCCGGGACCTGGCGCTCGCGAGGGCTCGCGACGGGGGCGCACGGCGTGTCCGAGCGCGGGCGGACCGCTCCGCGAGATACCTGCGTGTGTCACGCGGAGTGTAGGGATCGACGAAGAAGGGATACCCCATTCCCCCCCAAAGCTGGAAGGCACGACGGTGGGCGAAGTCGGCTGCGTGCGGAGAGAGCCGTGCCGGACAGTTGAGGATCCGCACGAACCACCGGATCCCGTGGTCGCGATCAGGGGGCGTGTAACGATCCACGACCACGCGGGTTCCCGGGAAACGCCGTTCGATCGCCCGTGCGAGCGCCCGATATCGTCGTCCCATCACGGGGACACCTCCTCGACGAATCGCACGGCGTCGGGGCGCAGGAACTCGAGGTCGCTTCGCATGACCGCCCGCTCATGGTAGTCGGCGCGCTCCCGCGATTCGCGGAGCCTCCGGAGATGGTCCTTTGCGATGTCGGGGTCGCAGGGAAGCGGGCGAGCGATCCAGATCCTCCCCTCGATCGTGGACAACGGCGCACGCCGGAATTCCGCCCCCCTCGCGCGCTTGACGGGGTTGCTCTGCACGATCCAGGATGGCCCGCACGGTTCGCTCCACGGGGCGGTGCACCAGAGTCAGGACGGCAGCCGGATGCTCGAGAAGCCTGAACTCGCCTACTCCCCCTACCCTTCCACCAGGGCGGACATGCGATCGCCTCACCCCGCCGGGGCCCTCGCTCTCTCCGTCGAGGGGAGGCACATGCCACCCCGGGTGCGCGCACGATCCCCCCAACCTCTCGCCCGGACGTGGATTCGCGGAGCGATGATTCGAAGGTAGTCGCATGTCCGGGTGGTTCCACCGTCGCGCTGGCGTCCTCTCGACCGTGGTCGCGACGTTCGCCCTCCTGTTCGTCGCGGTCCTGGTCGGAGGACGAAGTCCCGAATCGGCCGTCGAACCGCCGGTCGCCGGAATGCACCCGGAGACGAGCTCTCCGACGGATCCCCCCTCGGCCCCGCCGACGGCGGAGGCCGGGACGTCGCCTCGATTCGCCGAGTCCGGGGCGGAGAGGCCGAAGTCCGCCCGGTACGAGGGACGATTCCCGTTCCTCCGAGTTCGGGGCTCGGTCGTCGACTCGGAGGGATCGCCGATTCCTGGCGCCCGAGTCTCGGGATCCTTCATGGACGGGCAGGAGGCCAGGACCGCCGGAGGCCGGACCGGATCCCTCGGCGAGTTCTCGCTCGATTTCCAGGAGGTCGTCCCGCGGATCGCGGAGCCGGTCGAGCGGGTCCGCCTCGAGGCCGCGGCGGCCGGATTCGTCCCGACGGTCGTCCAAGGCGTGAGGGTCCCCTGGAGCGAGCCGGCGGCCGTCGGGGCGCTGGTCCTGCTTCGCCCGGGGACGATCGTCGGGCAGACTCTCGACCCGGCCGGCGGGGCGCTCCCCGGCGCGACCGTCTCCGCCTATCTCCTCCCCGGGGAGACGGACTTCCCCGACGCGCTCCCCGCCGATCCTTCGGTGACGGCACGAAGCGACGAGACCGGCGCCTTCCGGTTGGTCGGAATCCCCCCCGGGGTCGTGCGTCTCGCGGCCGATGCGGAGGGGTACGCCCCGGCCCTCCTCGATCCCTTCAGGATCCGGGAGGCGGAGGAAGTCTCGGGCGTCGCGATCCGGGTCCTCGCCGCCGGGACGATCGAGGGAACCACGGTCGACGAGGAGGGCCGTCCGGTGGCCGATGCGAAGGTCGAGTTCTCCGCTCCGGATCCACTCCCCGTGACTTCCGCGATCTCCGATGCGGAAGGTCGATTTCGGCTCGGCCCCGTCCGGATCGGCCGCAACGGCCAACTCCGGGCGACGACCGCCACGGCGAGCTCCCAGGAGATCCCGGCGGAGGGAGGCGCGCGCGACGTGGCCCTTCGCCTCCTCCCTCTCGGGCGAATCTCCGGGGACGTGCGGGAACTCGCTTCGCGACGTGCCTGCGTGGGGGCGTCTGTCGTCGCCCGGAACGCGGACTTCCCGGCACCCGGGTTCGGGCGGGAATACCGGATCACAGACGTGGAGGTCCATGCTTCCACAGATGCGGAGGGGAGGTTCGAGGTCCGGGTCCCCCCGGACCGGAAGTACTCGGTATCGGCATCCTCGCCCGGCTTCGCGGAACGGGGGGAGCGCGTGGAAGTTCGAGACGGCGCTCCTCCGCCCCTCGTCGGGATCCTGCTGCCTCGCCTTGCGCCGGGATCGACCGTCCGGGGGCAGGTGAGCGACTCACGGGGAGAGCCCCCGCGCCACGCGCTGGTGACCGTCTGGGGAGAAGAGTTGGAACGGCCCGGCAGGACGGTGCGCGCCCGCAAGGATGGCACCTTCGAGGTACCGGACGTCCCGCCCGGTACGTACGGGATCCGCGCGTGGGCTCCCGGATTCGTGTCGGACGACGCATCCAAGGTGAGGGTCGTCGTCCCGTCGGAGGGTGAACCGCCGCCGGTGCTCCTCACCGTCTGGGTCCCGGGAGGAATCGAGGGAATGGTACTCGTGAAGGGGGAGGCTCCCTCCGTCACGTTCGAGGTGTCGGCAGTCGGATCGAAAGCGAGGACGAAGGGCGACGGAACGTTCGAGCTCTTCCCCCTCAAGCCGGGCGACTACACGGTCTGGGTCGCGGCGGTGCCACCGAGCCGGACGGTCCTGCTGCAGGAAGACGAGTTCGCCCCCCGCCGAGGTCCCTGGCTCGCGCACGCGCAGGCGACGGTCGTCGAGGGACTGACCGCGTACGTCGAGATCGACGCGCCGGACGCCTCCTTCACCCGCGTTCACGGCGCGGTGCATCGGGACAAGGAACCGGTCGCCGGAGCGAGGATCCGGCTTGAGCACGACCGTTTCCGCTTCCGCAATAACGCGAGGGTCCATCCGTCGATGGGAGCGACCACGGGGGCCGACGGGACCTTCGAGTTCTGGACGGACGTGCGCGAGTTCGTGGAGCTCGCCGTCTACGAAGCCGATTTCCCCCTACCGGCGTCGACCAAACAGGTGCGCCTCGGGGAAGGAGGGGAGCTCGAAGTCCTATTCGACCTCCTCACGGCGCAGCTCCTCGGCACCACGGCCGATCCCTCCGGCTCCCCGCTCCCCGGAACGGCGATCAACCTCGCGGTCGCCCCTCCCGCGCCGCGGGAAGCCTGGACGAGCGGGAGCGTCTTCTCGCGGCCCGACGGCTCTTTCCGGATCCGCGGACTTCCGGCCGGTCCCTACGTCCTGACTGTGGGGAAGCTCGGCCGCGGGACTCGAGTGGAGCGAATCGATCTCGCTCCCCTCGAGACGCGGGACCTCTGGGCCGTGACGTTGCCGCTCGCCCGTCCCGTCCCGGTCCGCCTCGCCTGGGCGGACGGCAGCGCCCTCGACCAGGCGTTTCTAAGGGTCGAGACGGAGGACGGCCTTCCCGTCCCGCCTGCGCAGCCCCTCAACCGCGAAGCCGGGCTCC
>CBRGOK010000500.1:0-3481 GCA_967798035.1 uncultured bacterium | reverse complement strand
CCCCTCGAAGAGCCGGACCTGGAAGGAGACAGCCGGGCCGGCGCCGGGCACGAAGTCGGCGAAGGCGCCAAAGCCCTTCCGGAAGCCGTGCCACTCGAAGGTCATGATCCGGCACCCGGGCAGCCCGTCGACGCGCCAGCACATCTGCGAGGCGGCATCTCCCTCGAGGTCGTCCCACCAGGGGCCCGCGTAGAGATTGGGCAGGCTGCCGGAGCCCGAGACGTTGGAGAGGTAGCCCTGGAGGACGCCCGGCCCGAAGAGGAGGAGGCCGTTGGCGTTCATGTTCACCGCCTTCACGGGCCGGCCGTAGACCGTGAACTTCCAGGGGAGCGGGATCAGCGTCCCCTGGAGGCGCCCCGAGTTGTCCTCGTCGAAGCAGGCCCCCGCGACGCAGAAGGGAGCGACGGTGGGGAGCACCGTCGTGCCGGCGAGGGCCTCGATGTGGCAGAAGTCGACACCCCCGGCGGCGACCGAGTAGGTGGCGGGGCTCGGGGAAAACTGGCCGAAGTTGGGGCTCGTGAAGACCGCCGGGTGGAAGAGGAGGTCCTTCGGCGGGAAGGCGTCGTTCGCCGCGCCCCGCTCGCTCGCGTCGAGTCCGGTGATCCCGCCGACGTCCTCGACCCCGACGGTCGCCGAGGTGACGACGGTGGAGGGGACCGAGGTGCTCCCGCAGGGGGCGAGGGGAGGGAAGGTCGAGGTCCGGTCGTAGTGGAAGGAGATCCGGTTCGGCAGGTTCGGGTCGGAGGAGGGATAGAGCTTTGCCTGGAAGGTGAGGGAGCCCGCCCCCGCGCCGGCGCCCGTCTTCACGAGGACGTTGTTCCACTCGATCGTCGTCACTCCAGCGGAGACCATCCACCAGACCCCGCTTCCCGCCGCCACGGTCCCGATCAGGTCCTCCCAGAACGGGGCGACGTACTCGTTCGGGGCCGCCGGGTCGCCCGGGTGCCGGTTCTGGGAGGATGTGCCGGCGGGGCCGCTGAAGCGGAGGAAGCCGTTCGAGTTGATGACGAAGCCGAGCTTCTCGACCGTGCAGTAGTTGAAGGTCGCCGGCGGGATCGGCACGAGCGCCGAGTCGCCGTCGTCGAACGGGGGGGCGAGAGCCAGATTGGACCCCGTCAGACCCGCGATCGAGGTGAAGGCGTTCGTCGTCGGAAGGACTTGGTAGCAATTCGATTGGGTTCCGATCGGGCAGTCGGTCTCCTGCGCGGATGCGGGGGCGAGGAGGGCGAGGAGGACCGGGAGAGGGGGAAGTCGGTTCATGGGGAATCCTCTCCGGGGAAGGCGCGGGATCCCGGCCGGGTTTCTCACGCCCGGCCGGACGCGATCGGACGGGCTATGCTTTTCCTGTCGTATCGGGCGGGTAGGGGACAACCGGAAGTATCGATGGGCAGGATCGTCGTCGGAGGGCCGGTCGCGCTTCGCGTCGGGTTCGCGGGGCAGGTCACCTCCTAGAGGGCTCCTTGCACTCCCCCCTCCGCATCGCCCTCGTCGGACCTTGTCCGGCCGACCTCTGCCCGGGCGCCGGCGGGATCGACTCCGTCGTCGCCCTCCTCGCCTGGGGTCTCGCGCAGAGGGGCGAGCGGGTCGAGGTCCTCTCCTGCGACTTCGACGCGGATGCCGACCGGCTCCTCGAGGTCGAGGGGGTCCGCCTCCACCGGTTCGGCGCCCGCAAGCGACGCGATCGCTCGATCTTCCACGTCCGGGAGAGGCGCTGGATCCGCCGGCGCCTCGCCGAACTCTCCCCCGACATCGTCCATGCCCTCGGGACCGACTTCCACGCGGAGGCCGCGCTCCGCCACCCGGCTCCCTCGGTCCTCACGGTCGACGGGGAGCCCGAGAAGAAAGAGGCTCGCACGGGCAACGGGCTCGCCTCCTCCCTCCGGGACTGGGCGAGCGAGTGGTTCGAGGCGAGAGCGCTGGCGCGCGCGCGAGCGATCGTCGTCCCGAACCTCCACGTCCTGGCCGGTCTCGAGCAGCGGACTCGCGCCCCCCTCTACGAGATCCCGCTCCCGGTCGACCCCGCCTTCTTCTCCCTCCCCGACGGGGCCGTGCCGGGCCGCCTCCTGTACGTCGGAGCGATCCAGCCGCGGAAGGGCCTCCTCGACCTCGTCCGCGCCCTCCCCACCGTCGTGAATGAGCGGCCCGACGTCCGCCTCCACGTCGTCGGGGAGTCGAGCGACCTCGCCTACGCGACGGAGGTGAAGTCCGAGATCGAGCGCGCGCGCCTCGACCGGTTCGTCGTCTGGAGGGGAGCCCTCGACGAGAGGGGCCTCCTCGATGCCTTCGCCTCCTGCTCGATCCTCGTCCTCCCCTCGGCAGACGAGGCCTCTCCCCTCGTCGTCGCGCAGGCGATGGCGGCGGGCAAGCCCGTCGTCGCGCACGCCGTCGGGGGGGTCCCGAGCCTGGTCGCCGACGGGGCAAGCGGCCTCCTGGTGACGAAGGGGTATCCGACCGGGATGGCGGACGCGCTCCTCGCCCTGATCGAGGACGAGGAACGCCGGCGCGCGATCGGCGCGCACGCGGCCGCCCTGGCCCGCGAATCGTTCGACCCCGGCGTCGTGGTCGAGTGGATGGCCGCCCTCTACCGCCAGCTGCTGTCGCCGGCCGTGGATCGATCGCAGGCCTTTTCCCCGGCCCCCTCACCGGCCGAGGAACTCCTCGCGCCCCTCCCCACCGGCCGAGAGTGATCGCGACCTCGCTCCCCGGCGGGGGCGCGCCGCGGACGGTCGCGTTCCTCGCCTCGACGCTGGCCGCCGGCCCGGCCGAAGGCGTCCTCCACGACCTCGTCCGCGGCCTCGACCGCCGGAAGTGGTGTCCCGTCGTCTTCACGCTGAAGGCTAGGGGCGACCTCGGGGATCGGATCGCGAGCGATGGGGTCGAGGTGCGGGAAGGGTTCCTCCGCCGGCGGTTCGACCCCGGCGTGGTGCTGCGCCTCGCGCGCGCCTTCCGGGCGGAGGGGACGGCCGTCCTCTACACCCTCGAGCACGAGGACGCGATGCTGTGGGGCCGGCTCGCGGCGCGCCTCGCCGGCGTGCGCGCGAGCGTGACGGGGCTGTCCTCGATCCGGGGGGGGCGGCCCGGCCTCCGTCGCTGGAATCGCTGGACCCTCCCCCTCGCCGACCGGCTCCTCTGCGCGGCGCGAGGCCAGGCCGATCTCCTCGTCGGGGAGGAGGGCGCCGATCCGGCGCGGCTCGTCGTGATCCACTCCGCGGTCGACACGGAGGAATTCCGACCGGGGGCGGAGGACGTCGAGTTCCGTCGCGGGATCGGGGTTCCGCCGGAGGCGCCCCTCGCCGGCGTCCTCTCCCCGCTCGAGCCCGAGAACGCCCTCGACCTCTTCCTCCGGGCCGCCGTCTTCGCCCGGGCCCGCGTGCCTGCCGCCCGGTTCCTCCTCGTCGGCGACGGCCCGACCCGGCCGTGGCTGGAAGCCCAGGCGGAACAGTTCGGGCTCGCCGAGTCCGTCCGGTTCCTCGGCGCTCGC
>CBRGOK010000499.1:0-3483 GCA_967798035.1 uncultured bacterium | reverse complement strand
GAGACGCGTCAAAGAGTCCGGGAAGGAGGTCCGGCCGGCTCACAGCCACCCCTTCTCGAGGAAGGAGACGTACGCGTCCTCCCCCACGACGACGTGGTCGAGGACCCGGATCCCCACGATCTCCCCCGCCGCGCGCAGCCGCCGGGTCACCTCGCGGTCCTCAGGACTCGGTGTCGGGTCGCCGCTCGGGTGGTTGTGGACGACGATCAGGGCGGCCGCCGACTCCCTCACCGCGGGCGCGAAGACCTCGCGCGGGTGGACGAGGGAGGAGGTGAGCGTCCCCTCGGAGACCCGCTCCTCGCGCAGGAGGCGGTTCTTCCCGTCGAGCAGGAGCGCGTAGAAGGTCTCCTTCCGCAGGCCCCGCAGCCTCGCCCGGAAGAACTCGAAGACCTCGCGCCCGCAGCGCACCGGGTCGGCCCGCACCCACTCCATCCGCGCCGCGCGCCGGCCGAGCGCGAACGCGGCCGAAAGCGCCGCGGCGCGGCGCTCCCCGATCCCGGCGGAGGCGCGAATCTCCCCCGCGGCCGCGCGCGCGAGGGCGCGCAGGCTGCCGAAGGCGGCGAGGACGTCCTCCCCGCGGGCGGCCGTCCCGTTCTCCCCGTTCCCCCCGAGGAGGAGGTCGAGCAGCTCCGCGTCCGTGCACGCCTCCTCCCCGAAGGTCCAGAACCTCTCTCGAAGGGCTTCCATGTCCTCCAGGCGCGGGTCCGATCCGCGCCCCTCCATAGATAGAGACGGGACCGGTTACACGACCGGGGACGACGTCCAGAAATCTCGACGCCGGCGTCTCCTCCGCAGGACGGGCGGAGCGCGCAGCCCCTGGAACCCTCGGGGACGGCAAGCGCGGCGCTCACATGGTACGGGGGTTGCGCGTATTCGCGCCGTGAGCGCTGCCGTGCCCGCCCCCCGCGAACGGCGTTCGAGCCCGCGCCTGCACCTCTCGCTGCCGATCGAGGTCTCCCTCCTCGGCCGCCCGGCCGAGAAGGCGCGGACCGCGGACGTGAGCGCGAGCGGCCTCCTGTTCCTTTCCCGGAACGCGAGCCTCTTCACCGGATGCCGGGTCGCCCTCTCCTTCCAGGGGGTCGGCCCCTTCGCGACCGTCCTCCCCGCCCACGTCCTCGGATTCCGCGGCGAGGGTCGGGTCGTCCGGGTCGCGCCGGGACCCGAGGGGTACCGATCGGTCGCGATCGGCTTCGAGCGTCCGCTCGAGCCGGAGCAAGGGGGCGGGACGAAGGCGGCGCGCCCCGCCGCCAGAGACTGGTCGCGGTCGTGACCTCCAGGTTCGTGAACCGGGCCGGCCCGGCCACGACCGCCTGCCACTAGACCGGGACCCCGACGAGCGCGGGGTTCGCGGCGCCCGCAATACCGGCCGACCTGCCCCGAATCGGTCCTCCGTTCCTCGTCGGCCCGAGGCGGACCCGCGGGAGCCCTCTCCCTCCCGGCCCGATTCCCCTCGCCGCGCGGACGCTCGACCGGAATAGGCGATCTCTCCCGCATTCCACGGGCCTCCCCTAGAATGTAGCATCCTGTCCGTTCCCTCCCGAGCCCCTTGGAGCCGGCCCGTAGCCTCGGGCCCAGACGAGATGCACCGCCATGAATCCTCCGAAGCTTGAGGGTCCGCCCGCGGCTCGGCGGTCCAACGGCCGATCGCTCCCGGCGAAGTTCCTCTATGGCGTCCCGGCCGTCCTCGTCGCGGGGCTCGCCTTCGGCCTGTGCCCGCGCGGCTCGCAGGGGGGGGACGCGGGCCGCATGACCTACGAGGTCCGGCCGATCGACCTGCGCATCACCGCGGTCGAGACCGGAACGATCGAGAGCGCGAGCAGCGTGAACGTCCTCTCCGAGGTCGAGGGGACGCCGGCGATCCTCAGCCTCGTCCCGCAGGGGACGATCGTCAACCAGGGGGACGCCGTCGTGGAGCTCGACGCCTCCGCGCTGCGGACGCGCCTCACGGAACAGCAGATCGCCGTTCAGCGGGCCCAGGGCCTCCACGACCAGGCGCAGCGCCAGCTCGTCGTCGCCCGCAGCCAGGCGGAGAGCGACGTCCGGAACGCGGAGAAGGCGGTCGAGTACGCCGATCTCGACCTGAAGAAGTACGTCGAGGCCGAGTACCCCCTCCTCCTGCGCCAACTCCAGACGGAGACGACCCTGGCGGAGGAGGAGCACAAGCGCGCACGCGTCCAGGTCCAGGTGTCGGAGGCCCTCCACCGTGACCGCTATCTCTCCGAGGGGGAGCTCGAGGCGGACCGCCTGCGCGCGACCCGCGCGGAGAAGCGAGTCGAGATCGCCCGGGCGCAGGAGATGAAGCTCCGGGACTACGACGAGCCCCGCAGCCGGCGCGACGGGGAGTCGAGGGTGGCCGAGGCCAAGCGCGCGCTCGAGCGGGCCCGGACGCAGGCGGAAGCGACGGTGGACCAGGCGGAGAAGAGCCTCGCCACCGAGAAGGCCACGCTGCTGCTCGAGGAGGGCAAGCTCCGGAAGCTCGAGGACCAGGTCGAGAAGTGCACGATGCGCGCCCCCCAGGCGGGGCTCGTCGTCTACCCCTTCCCCGACGACGCGGACCGCCTCGAGCTGATCATCAAGCAGGGGACGAACGTCCGTCAGCGCCAGCACGTCTTCAGCATCCCCGACACCTCGGCCCTCCAGGTCCGCACGAGCACGCACGAGGCGCTCGTCCGGCAGGTGAAGCGCGGCATGCCGGCCCGCCTCTGGATCGACGTGCTCCCCGACGTCGTGCTGCGCGGCGAGGTCGCGTCCGTCGCCGCGGAGCCCGACCCCGTGGACTGGCGCCGGACGAAGGTGAAGTTCTACGAGACCAAGGTGCGCCTGCTCGACCGGGTCGAGGACCTGAGGCTCGGGATGACCGCCCGGGTCGAGATCCAGATCGAGGAGCTCCACGCCGTCCTCGCCGTCCCGGTGCAGGCGGTCGTGCAGAAGGGGGAAAAGGGGGTGTGCTACGTCCTCCGCGGCGGGAGCCCCGAGCTGCGCCGCCTGCGCCTCGGCAAGGCGAACGTCGAGCACGTGGAGGTGAAGGAGGGACTGAAGGCGGGCGAGCGCGTCCTCCTGAGTCCCGACCTCCTCGGCATCCCCGGGGACGCCTTCGAGGAGCCGGCCGCCCCGTCCGCCTCGGCGCCGCCGACGGCGCCGGGCCCGGCGGAGGCTCCCTCCCCTGGATCCGCGACCAGCCAGCCGGCGCCGTCGGAAGAACCCGTGGTGCAGGTCGAGGTCCAGGCGAAGCTGACCGGGACGGGAGGCGGCGCCGCGAAGGTCGAGTTCGAGATCCACTACCAGGGGGGGACGGAGATCAAGCGCAAGTTCGACGTCGCCATCGCGGGCGGCCCGCCCGACGCCACGTACGACGTGAGCGTGGGAGGCGTCGTCATCGGGAGCCTCACCCTCGACGCCAACGGGGGCGGGGAGACGAAGTGGAACTCCAGTAAGGGGACCTTCCCGGCCAACTTCCCCGCCGACGTCGGCCCGGGCACGCCG
>CBRGOK010000498.1:0-3484 GCA_967798035.1 uncultured bacterium | reverse complement strand
ACGGAGGTCCGGATCCTCTCCCTCTTCGGGTGGACGAGCGGGGAGGGATTGCTCGGGGAGGAGGGGAAGTGATCGCGGGGCTCTGCGCGCTCGGCCTGCTCCTTCCCGAGGGGAAGGCGCAGTCGCAGCGGATCGAGATCGGACCGAAGGTCGTCGGCCACGCCGAGGCCGACGTGAACGGGGACGGACGCTGCGATCTCCTCCTGTCGGTCGTTCCCGAGAAGGAGGGGGAGGACCGGGCGATCGCGATCTTCCTCCAGAAGCAGGGGGGGAGGTTCGGGACGGCCCCCGACCTCCGGATCCCGGTCAAGAAGGACGTGCTCGCCTGGAGCGTGGGGGACCTCCTCCCCGAGCCGGGCCAGGAGATCCTCTTCCTCACGCGCAGCGCCGCCTTCGCGTTCCTCCCCCGCGGGGCGGACTACCGGGAGAACGTCCGGCGGATCGCCTCCTTCGAGTCGCTCTTCGAGGCGCCCGCCCCCCGGGACCTCCCTCGATGGCCCCACCTGACGGATGTCGACCGCGACGGCGTCCCCGAGCTCTTCGTCCCGGAGCAGGACCGGATCCTCGTCCTCGGGCGCGATCCGGCGAAGGCGGGGGGCGAGTGGGTGCGGCGCGGGGAGGTCCCCGCGCGGCGGGACCGCGAGGAGTCGCGCGGGCGCGGGGTCGGCGCGCGGCGCCGGGGGCGGGAGATCTCGATCTCCTTCGGCGTCGGCGGACCCCAGGTCGCCTTCGCGAACGACCCCTTCCTCGTCGGCCCCGGCGCCGAGCCGGAGAAGGGCGCCCTCGTCTCGACGTCGAGCGTCCTCCACGTCCCGGTCCTCGCGGACGCGAACGGTGACGGACGCGCCGACCTCTACCTCCTCGCCGGGGGGATCCTGCGCATCCACGCGCAGGACGCCGAGGGGAAGTTCCCCGACGCCCCCACCTGGAAGGAGCGCCTCCGGAAGGAGGACGGATGGCCGGACGAGGTCCGCGTGCGGGACCTCGACGGCGACGGGCGGGCCGAGGTCTTCGCCCTCGGGTCGACGAGGGGTGGACTCCTCGGGGGGGACCTCGTCCTCGAGGCGCTCCGGGGCGCCGACCCCGGTCCCGTCGTCCAGACCGCGGCGACCCGCCTCAAGTTCGAGGGGTACGGCCTCTACCTCGAGTGCGTCGACGTCGACGGGGACGGCGTCCTCGACCTCGCCCTCTCCGTCCTCGACGTCCCGATGACGCCCGACGCGATCGCGACCGGCACCCGGCTCAAGTGGAACTACCACGTCTTCCGCGGCGTGCGCGGGGAGGGGGTCGAGCGGGAGGCGGCCGTCCGGTTCGCCGAGGAGTGGGAGCCCGAGGCGATCGCCGGCCTCGGCATGATCGCGACCTTCGGCGGGGACGCCGACGGGGACGGGGTCGCGGACTTCCTGCGCGTCGCCCCCGACGGCCGGCTCGGCGTGCACCGCCTCGTGAAGACGAGGTCGGGCCGGCTCGAGCGGGAGGAGAAGGCGCTCTTCGAGGTGCCGATCGACCGCGCCGCGAAGGACCTCGCCGCGCTGCGCCTCGACGAGGACGCGAGGACCGACGCCGTCGTCTTCCACGACGACGGCTTCACGACGGTGCTCCCCCGGTGATCGCGCTCCTCCTCGCCGGCGCGGGATCGATCGGCTTCCGGGCGGAGGCCCTGCGCTTCTCCCCCTCCCCGACCAGCCTCGTCCTGCGGGACGTCACCGGGGACGGGCTCGCCGACCTGATCACGTCGGACGGGAACCGCCTGTCGATCCTCCCGCAGTCGGACGCGGGCTTCGCGGGCGGGACCGCCGTGGTCCTCCCGCCCCCCTCGTCCCCGGCCGCCCTCTTCGACGTCGCCGACCTCGACGGGGACCGCAAGGCGGAGATCGTCCTCCTCGAGGGGGGGAAGAAGGTGCTGGCGATCCCGATCGGCGCGGACGCCCGCCCCGGAGAGCCCTCCGTCCTCCTCGGGGAGGTCCGCGCCCACGCCCCTCTCGGGCTGCGCCGCGCGCGCCTCGTCCGCGACATCGACGGGGACGGGGACGGGGACCTCACGCTTCCGGGCCCGGCCGAGACGCTCCTCTTCACGAGAGCCAACGGTCGCTACGAGCCCGCCGGCTCCCTGCCGGCGGACGTCGAGCTCACCCTCCACGTCGGCGACTCGCGCCTCGTGACCGCCCGCGACCTGAAGGAGAAGTTCGAGTCGGCGTGGAGCGTCCCCCTCTTCGAGCTGTCCGACCTCAACGGGGACGGCCGGGCCGACCTCGTCGCGGAGACGGACGATTCCGTCTCCTTCACCCTCGTCGGGGCCGACGGCTCGATCCCGGAGAAGCCGACCTTCCGGCTCGACCTCCAGCGGCTGCGGAAGGGGCTCCCGAAGAACGGGAAGCCCGGGAACCTCGACCCGGAGAACCTCGCCTCGGTCGTGTCGAACCGGGTCGAGTGGATCCGCCGCGACATCGACGGGGACGACCGGGCGGACTTCCTCGTCCGGGCGGGGAACGTGATCACCGTCTACCGCGGCGGGGCCTCGGGCGTCGACTTCGCGGCCCGGCCGAGCCAGGTCCTGAAGGCCTCGGGGAACCTCCTCGGGATCGCGCTCGACGACGACGACGGGAACGGTCGACCCGACCTCCTCGTCGCGCGGGTGGAGGACATCTCGATCCCGCAGGCGCTCTCCTGGCTCCTCCTCCCGATCCGCGTCTCGGTCGACGTCTTCGTCTACCACGCGCGGGAGGGGGCGGCGTTCTCCTCCCGGCCCGATCGCCGCCAGCGCTTCACGATCTCCCTCCCCTCGGCGCGCACCCTCGTGCGCGAACCGGAGCGGCTGCGCCAGCAGGCGACGGGCGACCTCCTCGCAGGCCGGGGCGACTTCGACGGCGACGGCGAGAAGGACGACCTCTTCCTGGTCCGTCCGGAGGGGGTCCTCGAGGTCTACGCGGGCGCGGCGGCGGGGACCACGATCGGCGTGCCGCGCACCCTCCTCGCCGCCCTCAAGGAGCTCGGCTGGGGCTCGAAGCAGCAGGAGGTCGTCGTCACGCTCGAGAGGATCTCCGACCTCGCGGGCCAGGTCGGGACGAGGGTCAAGAAGGCGATCGAGGGGAAGAAGCCCGACTGGTCGCTCCGCCCCGCCGAGGCGCTCCCGGAGGACGCGGAGGAGGACCTCTCCCTCTGGGTCTTCGACCTCGACGGGGACAAGCGCGACGACGCCGTCGTCGGGTGGATCACCCCGGAGGGCGTGCGCGACCGGCCCTTCGTCGGGACGGTGCTCTTCTCGTCGAGGGGGTCGCCTGGCGCAGAGGGAAGGTAGTTCGAGTCGGGGACGGGGCGGCCTCGAGGGCAGGAGATCGACCTCAGCCGCAGCTTTCGCCGCTCCCCTCCGTCCCGATTCGCGGCGAGCTCGAGACCGTCATCTGGGCATCCAGCGGGACATCGTCCGGATGCAGGCCGGAGGAACGGGGGCTGGCGATCGGTCTGTGTCGAAATGTTGACAGAT
>CBRGOK010000497.1:0-3493 GCA_967798035.1 uncultured bacterium | reverse complement strand
TGGCTCTGGACGCGGGTCGACTCCTTCCTCTCCCGCCTCCCGGCCCTCGGCGGCATCTACCGCACGATCAAGCAGGTCCTCGGCTACGGCGAGGGGAGCGGCGCCCTCTTCCAGCGCGTCGTGTTCGTCCCGGACGAGGCGACAGGGGCGCAGGAACTGGGCCTCGTCACCGGCTCGGTCGCCGAGGGAGGCGAGACGCGGCTCCTCGTCTTCGTCCCCGGAAGTCCCAACCCTTCCCAGGGGCGCCTCCTTCTCCTTCCGGAGGGCCGCGCGGTCGGGACCGACTGGAAGGTCGACCGGGCGCTCAAGGCTCTCTTCAGCCTCGGGAAGGCGTAGGCGGCCGGTTCCGTCCGGAGGGGTACTCCCCCCGGTTCCTCTCTCTCCTCAGTCGTCCCAGGGGATCCTCGCAAGCAGCTCCGAGGATGCCAGCTCGGCGGCACGGATCTCCCCCTCCGTCTCCGGGTACCGCCGATACCCCTCTTCGTAGCGCCGGACCCGTTCCTCGTGCTTGGAACGCGACAGCCAGGACTCGATCGCCTCGGCGACCACCGCGCCCCTCGGACGCCGGATCCGACGGCGAACCCTCTCGAGTTCCCGGAACAGCGAGTCGGGGATGCTGACCGCCATCGTCACGCTTCGATTCCCTCCGCGGTTCACGAGTAGGAGTCTCTACTACCAAAGCGAATCGTGGCAACTACGGCGACCTTCGTTACGGCGCAAGGCCTTCGGCCAGAGACGCCAGCGATGTCCGAGTCCACGATGAGCCTTGTCTCGTGAGGGGGGAGTTCGGATCCTCCTGCAGCTCTCGCGGAACTGGAGAGAACAAGGAATGACCGCGCTCCCCCTCCGGGTCCTTGCGGCGTGGATGGGGCTGGCCGGCCTCGCCGAGGCCGACCGGCTGGTCCTCTCCGACGGCGCCGTCCTCGAGGGGTGCTACGCCCGCGACGAGGGGACCCGGTTCGCGGTCTGGCGGCGGCTCGAGGACGTCGGGAGCGATCCCGAGTACCTCCCGCGGAGCCGGGTGAAGGAGCACAAGATCGAGCGGGACGAGGCGTGGGACGCCGCCCCGAGCCTGCCCGACCTCACCGTCACCTTCATTGAGATGAGCCCGAAGCTCCCGGGCCTCCACGGCAGGGTCGAGTACGACTCCCTGGGCCGGCCGATCCTGAAGGGGGGGAAGGCCTTCGCCGACCTCGGCGAGCGCGCGGCGATGGAGCCCGAGAAGGTCGTCGCGAAGGTGAAACTCGCCTACCGCCCCGGGGAGGAGATCTCCCTCGCCGCCCATGTGAAGAACGTCGGGTTCGCGACCGCGCGGCCCTTCCGCTACGCGTGGCTCCTCGACGGGAAGGAGGCGGCCTCGGGCCGCTTCGAGCGCGCGCTCGGGGAGATGGAGGAGGCCACCTTCGTCCACAAGACGAAGTGGCAGGCCGGTCTCCACCACGTCACGTTCCGGGTCCGGACGGACGAGCGACAGATCGCGACGATCAACGACGAGGCGACCGATCCGCTCTGGGGATGGGGGCTCGTCTACATCGTCCACCCGCGTCGCGTCGAGGCGTGGCACCGCCACCGGACCGCGTACGGCACCTTCTCCTTCGAGGACTTCTACCGCTGGCATGTCGAGATCATGAACCGCCTCTTCGAGGCGAGCGTCTACCCCTCGACCCCGGAGGGGATCCGGGCCCGCGTGCGCCTCGACCGGATCGTCTACGCCGAGGATCCGGAGAAGGCGGCGAGCGAGGCCGAGGAGTCGGACGGCCTCCGCCGCGACCAGGGGCGCTGGGTCTGGCTCGACGACGACGACCGGAAGAAGGAGTGGAAGCCCCCGACGAAGGAGTGGCGCAACCAGACGGAGTGGTCCCTCCCGCACGAGCTCGGCCACCAGCTCGGCCTCACCGACCTCTACCGCCTCGACGACGAGGGGACGGAGGCCCACGGGATGCCCGACAACGGGGACAAGGTCGCCCACTTCATGCGCCGGCCCCATTCGATGATGCACTGGCACGGCCCGCACGTCTGGTCCGAGGTCTGCGCTGGCGCGCTCGACCAGGCGTGGGACAAGCCGCGCGGCCACTACGGCGACCACCACTTCGCGATCCCGGCCGAGAACCTCCTCGAGGTCCTCGACGTGAACGGCCGTCCCGTGGCCGGCGCGAGGGTCGAGATCTTCCAGCGGGGCGTGGTCCTCGATCCCGACGGGAAGGGAGGCGAGGAGGCGGGCGTCCGGTGGTTCCCCGTCCTCGAGGACGGGCAGTTCGACCACCCGATGTCCACTCGAACCGTGATCGCCGGCGAGACCGGCCCGGACGGCCGGATGCGACTCCCGAACCGCCCGGCGGAGGAGGTCCGGACGCTGAACGGCTTCCACCGGAAGCGGAACCCGTTCGGGAACCTGAACGTCGTCGGCCAGCGCGGGCTCATGCTCGCCTGGGTGACGAAGGGGGATCGGCGCTGCCCCTACTTCCTCGAGATCACGGAGTTCAACACGGCCTGGTTCCGGGGGGAGAGGGAGCGGCACGTCGTCCGTCTCTCAATGCCCCTCGGCTCGGTGGATTCGCCCTCTCCGCCCCGGGAGGTGAAGGTCGAGAGGCTCGACGGCGAGCGCGCCAAGGTGACCTGGACCGCTCCCGCGGTCTCGCGCGAGGCGCACTCCCTCGAGCGGGTAAACGGTTACCGGGTCTGGCGCCGGCGCTCGAGCGACGGGCTCAACGACCGCCCCTGGTTCCCGGTCGCCACGACGAGCCCCGAGATCCTGGAGGCGGTGCTCGAACTCCGGGCGCTCCCGGCCGAGGTCTACTGGTTCTCGAAGGCCGACCGCTTCGCCGTGTCGACGGTGGGGGAGCTGGGCGTCCAGAGCGGGCTCGTCGAGGTCCTCCTCCCGCCCCCCTGAAGCGCCTCTCACCCCCGGAGGCGCGCCATCTCCTCGAGGTCCTCCATCTCGTCGGTGAGGATGTGCTCGACCGTCTCGTGGAGGAGCGTCTCCTTGTCGTGGGGGATCGAGCGGAGGATCTCCTGGTAGAGGACGACCGCCTTCTCCTCCTCGCCGTGGTCGAACTCGATCATCCCGGCGAGGTCCGTCGGGAAGGGCACCTCGGTCGCCTCGACCTCGAGCGTCGGGGCCCCCCCGAGGCCAGCGATCCGCTCCCGCAGCTTCTCGGCGTGCCCATCGCTCTCGGTCGCGGACTCCTTGAACATCGCCGCGTAGACGGGAGCGTGCGGTCCCGTCAGGGTCGCGGCCTGGGTCCGGTAGCGGATCGCGCTCGCCTGCTCCATCGCGAGGGCGCGGTTGAGGAGGCCGATCATCTTCTTCTTGTCCATGGCCCTTGGCTCCGGGGCGCCGGAGGATAACCGAGCCCGATTCAGAGCGGCAGGCGCGCGGCGAGGAGGTCCGCCGCGAGCGCGTGGCCGGACTCGCTCAGGTGCATCCCGTCGAGGAAGAGCCTCTCGCCGCGCCCGGCCGCCGCGCGGAAGTCCTCGAAGAGGTCGATCAGGG
>CBRGOK010000496.1:0-3504 GCA_967798035.1 uncultured bacterium | reverse complement strand
ACGCGCCGCCACACTGGGGGCCCCGCGCTGCGCTTGATGCCGCGGGCCCCGCGCCTGGAGGGGGAGGGCTCCTTCGCCGCCGGCGTGCGGGCCGCGAGGGGGTTCCTCGCCTCGCGGGGGGTCCCGCTGGAAGGGTTCTCGATGGAGGACGGATCGGGCCTGTCCCGGAACGACCGGTTCTCCCCCTCGTTCTTCGGGGCCCTGCTGGAGGCGATGTGGCGGAGCGAGCGGAGGCAGGAGTTCCTCGGCACGCTCGCCTCGCCGGGCGAGGACGGGACGACCCTCGAGCGGCGCCTGAAGGAGGAAGGCCTCCCGGGGCGCGTGCGGGCGAAGACCGGGTACCTGGCGGGAGTCCGGGCGCTGTCCGGGTACGCCCGGACCAAGGGAGGGGAGAACCTCGCCTTCTCGATCCTCGTGAACGAGGAGGGGAATGGGGGGAATAAGCTCGCCCGCGAGCTGCCCGACGACCTGGTCCGCCTCCTCGCCTCCTTCTCGAGGGGCGGAGGATGATCGAGCGGGTCGAGGAGATCGCGCGGGCGGCTGGCGAGGTCCTGAAGGCGCGGTTCGGGAAGATCGACCCGCGGAAGGTGGGCCGGAAGTCCTCCGCGCGGGACCTGGTCACGGAGGCGGACCGGGAGGCCGAGCGGTCGGTCGTCGCGGGAATCCGGAAGGCCTTCCCCGGGGAGGCGATCCTGTCGGAGGAGGAGGTCCGGGAGGAGGGAGGGAGCGGGCCCCTCTGGCACGTCGATCCCCTCGACGGGACGATCAACTTCGTCCACGGGGTGCCCATCTTCGCCGTCTCGATCGCCCGGTACGTGGAGGGGAAGCCGCATCTGGGAGTCGTCTACAACCCGGTGATGGGGGAGTTGTTCTCGGCCGAGGCGGGGAAGGGGGCGACGCTCAACGGCTCGCCGATCCGGGTGTCGTCGACGGAGGCGCTCTCGGAGGCCCTGCTGATCACCGGCTTCCCCTACCGGCGGGGAGAGATCCCGAACAACAACCTCGACAACTTCGTCCGCTTCTTCTTCGAGGCGCGCGGGATCCGGCGCATCGGCGCGGCCTCGGTCGATCTCGCCTGGGTCGCGGCCGGGCGGTTCGACGGGTCCTGGGAGCTCCACCTCGAGCCCCACGACGTGGCCGCCGGCGCCCTCCTCGTCCGGGAGGCGGGGGGGAAGGTCACCGACGTCGAGGGGGGGGAGGGGTGGCTCTACGGCCGCAACGTCGTGGCCAGCAACGGGCCGCTGCACGAGGCCATCCGCCGACGCGTCCGGGCCTGACCTGTAGAATTGCCCGGTTCGGAACACCGTGGAAAACTCCCTCCACGCGCCGGGCCACCGCGCCACCCCGAAGGGGGTCCTCTCGATCCGGGGGGCCCGCGAGCACAACCTCCGGGGCGTCGACCTCGACCTCCCCCACGGCCTCCTCGTCGGGTTCTGCGGCGTGTCGGGGTCGGGGAAGTCCTCCCTCGTCTTCGACACGGTCCACCGGGAGGGGCAGCGGCGCTTCCTCGAGTGCCTCTCCCCCTTCGCCCGGCAGTTCCTCGGGCCCCTCGAGCAGCCGGCGGTCGACCGGATCGACGGGCTCCCCCCGACCGTCGCGGTCGACCAGAAGGGGCTGGGGAGGAACCTCCGCTCGACCGTCGGGACGGTCACGGAGGTGCACGACTATTTCCGGCTGCTGTACGCCCGGCTCGGCACCCCGCACTGCCCCTCCTGCGGGAGGGAGGTCGCGCCCCAGTCGCCCGAGGCGATCGTCGACCGGATCCTCGAGGCGGCCTCGGGCCGGCCGGCGACGCTGCTCGCTCCGGTCATCCGGGACAGGCGCGGGGAGCACAAGGGGGAATTGGCGAAGCTCTCCCGGCTCGGCTACGTGCGGGCGAGGGTCGACGGGACCGTGGTCCGGCTCGAGGAGGCCGCGCCCCTCGAGAAGAGGCGCCGCCACACGGTCGAGGTCGTCCTCGACCGGCTGACGCCGGAGGCGGGCAAGCGGGCGAGGATCCGGGAGGCGGTCGGGGCCGGGATCTCGGTCGGCGGCGGGACGGTGATCCTCTCGACGGAGGAGGGGGACCGCGTCTTCTCGGCGAGCCGCGCCTGCCCGCACTGCCGGGTCGACCTGCCGGAGTTCGAGCCGAGGCTCTTCTCCTTCAACTCGCCTCACGGGGCGTGCCCGCGGTGCGAGGGGACGGGTCGGATCGGCCCGGAGGGGCGGGAGGAAGAGGAGGAGGCGCCGGGGGAGGAGGACGACCTGGAGGAAGCCCCCTCCGACGGCGCGAGGCGCGCGCGGCGGACGCGGGGGGTCCGGAGGACCTGTCCCGATTGCGGGGGAGGCCGACTCAACGCGACGGCCCGCGCCGTCACGTTCCGGGGCAAGGGGATCGCCGACCTCTGCCGGGAGCCGGTCCGGGAGACGGCGCGGTTCTTCGACGAGCTCGTCCTCGATCCCCGGGAGGCGGCCCTCGGGCGAGACCTCTTCCGGGAGCTGCGGGAGCGCCTCGCGTTCCTCGAGGAGGTCGGCGTCGGCTACCTCTCCCTCGACCGGTCGGTCTCGACCCTCTCGGGAGGGGAGTCGCAGAGGGTCCGGCTCGGCGCGCAGATCGGGGCGGCGCTCTGCGGGATCGTCTACACCCTCGACGAGCCGACCGTCGGGCTCCACCCGAAGGACGTCGGGAGGCTCCTCGGGGCGCTGCGGCGGCTGCGCGACCGGGGGAACACCGTGCTCGTCGTCGAGCACGACGAGACGACGCTGCGGGCGTGCGACCTCCTCGTCGACCTCGGTCCCGGGGCCGCCGCGGAAGGGGGGCGGATCGTCGCGTTCGGGACCCCCGACGAAGTCGCTCGGACCGCCGACTCGCCCACGGGGGCCTTCCTCCGCGGCGAGGGACCCCTCGCCGTCCCCCGCGCGCGCCGCCGCCCGAAGGGAGTCCTCCGAGTGAAGGGGGCCCGCGGCAACAACCTGAAGGGGATCGACGTCGCCTTCCCCCTCGGCTGCCTCGTCGCGGTGACGGGGGTGAGCGGCTCGGGGAAGTCGACGCTCGTCGAGGGGACCCTCGCCCGGGAGCTGCGCCGCCGCCTCCACGGGGCGGGGGAGGTCGCCGAGCCCCACGACGCGATCGAGGGGGCGGAGGGGCTGTCTTCGATCGTCGAGCTGCGCGCCGCCCCCCTCGGCCGGACCCCCCGCTCGAACCCCGCCACGTATACCGGGGTCTTCGACCTGGTCCGGGAGCTGTTCGCCGCGCTCCCCGAGGCGCGGATGCGCGGATACGGCCCCGGTCGGTTCTCCTTCAACGTCGCGGGAGGGCGCTGCGAGGCCTGCCTCGGCGCGGGCGTGCGGGAGCTGCGGCTCGACTTCCTCGCGCCGGTGCTCGCCCCCTGCCCCGAGTGCGAGGGAAGCCGCTTCAACGCAGAGACCCTCGCGGTGCGGCGGGGGGGGAAGTCGATCGCCGAGGTCCTCGACATGACCGTCGAGGAGGCGCGCGCCTTCTTCGCGGATCACCCGAGGATCGCC
>CBRGOK010000495.1:0-3517 GCA_967798035.1 uncultured bacterium | reverse complement strand
CGCTCGAAGCCGGGGTCCGCGTCGACCCAGGAGGCGAAGAGGCGCGCGAGCCGCAGGTGCTCGCGGATCCGGGCGGCGAGCCCCTCCGCGCCGAAGGCCCGGAGGACCATCCAGAGTTTCAGGGCGCGGAAGCGCCGGCCGAGCTGGATGCCCGTGTCCATAAGGTTCCGCTCCCCCTCGGACGTCCGCAGGTACTCGGGGACGAGGGAGAAGGCGGCCCGTAGGGCGTCCATCCGGCGGCAATAGAAGGCGCTGCAATCGAAGGGGACGAAGAGCCACTTGTGAGGATTGAGCACGAGCGAGTCCGCGCGGTCGCAGCCGGCGAGCGTCCCCCGCAGCTCCGGCACGACGGCGGCCGCCCCGGCGTAGGCGGCGTCGACGTGCAGCCAGAGCCCTGCGGCGGCGCAGACGGGGGCGATCTCGGCGACCGGGTCGACGCTCGTCGTCGAGGTCGTGCCGACGGTCGCGACGACGGCGAGAGGGCGCCATCCCAGCCGGCGGTCCTCCGCGACAGCCTCCTCGAGCGCCGCGGGGCGCATCCGGAACGCCTCGTCGGTCGGGATCTTCCGCAGCGACTCCTGGCCGAGGCCGAGGAGGATCACCGCCTTGTCGACGGAGGAGTGGGCCTCCTCGGAGGCGTAGACGCGCAGGCGCGGAAGGTCGGCGCGACTGGCGAGGCCCTTCCTGCGCACGTCGAGGCCCGCCGCCTCCCTCGCCGCGGCGAGCGCGTGGAGCGTCGCGATGGAGGCCGTGTCGTAGATCACCCCTTCGAAGGCGTCGGGAAGGCCCACGAGCCGCCGCAGCCATGAAAGGGCGACCTCCTCCAGCTCCGTCGCCGCGGGCGAGGTCCGCCAGAGCATCGCCTGCTGATTGAGGGCGGCGCAGAGCATCTCGCCGATCACTCCCGGCGCGCTCGCGGTGATCGCGAAGTAGCCGAAGAACGCCGGATGGTTCCAGTGCGTGGCGGCGGGGACGACGAGGCGCTCGAAGTCGTCGAGGATCGCGCGCATGTCCTCGCCGTGCGGGGGGGCCTCCCCGGGGAGCGCGCGCGAGAGATCGCCGGGGCGGACCTTCGGGAGGACCGGAAAGCGATCCGAATGCGAGAGGTAGTCCGCGATCCAGTCGACGACGCGGCGGCCGTGGGCGCGGAACTCCGCGCCGCTGTGGACTCCTGGGGATGGGGTGGCGGGGGCGGGGACCACGGGCGAGGCTATCCTATCCGCCTCGGCCGGGACCCCGCCGCGGGAGCGGCGATCAGTTCACCTCGTAGAAGGTCCCCTTCCACTCGACGAGGACCCGCTCGCCGATCGCGAAGGCCGCGGCGAGGCCCGGCTCCTTCGCGAGGAGGGAGAAGTACTCATCGGAGAGGAAAGCGACCCTCTTGACCCGCTCGCGGTCCTTCTCGGTGAAGGCCGAGTCGACCCAGACCGAGCCGATGAGGTGGAAGGCCCGGCCCGCCGCGCGGCGGAGGAAGACCGCGGTCAGTGCGTCGTCCTTCGCTCCGGCTCCTCCGGCCCGTGCCATCGCGTACAGACCCGGCGAGGAGGGGCCGGGCGTGGCGGGTCCGGGCGCAGGGGCCATCTTCGACTTGAAGACCTCGTCGCTTCCCGAGACCGCCTCGCCTCCCGAGGTGACGTACCCGAGGGCCCGGAGCCGCGCGGCCGACCCCTGGGCGCGGTCTCCCTCTTCCTTGGCGAGGCGCTCGAGCGCGCCCGCGGCCGGCGGTTCCGCTCCGCCCGCCTCGAGGTCGCGCTTGAATTCGGCCGGAAGGTCGACGCGCCCGTCCCCGTCGAGGTCGGCGAAGCGCGCCTGGCCGGGCGCGAGCCCCCGGGCCGAGGCGAGCCGCTGGGCCTCCTCGACGACGAGGTAGGAGGTGTAGGGGGTCACGATCCCGTGCTCGCGGCCGAGCCTTCGGATCTCCTCGACCACCTCCCGGCTCTCCCCGTTCATCCGCAGGTCGTCGAGGAGGTAGTAGACCTTGCGCGAGGCCCAGAGCTGACGAACCGAATCGTTCCTCGCCTCGACGCGAGGGAGGTCGATGTCGTAGACCCACTCCCGCCGCGCGTCGGCGAAGCGGCCCGAGAGCCGCGCGGTCTTGCGCCCCTCGCCGCGGTAGCGGCCGACGAGGACGAGGGAGGAGCCCTTGAAGAGGTCGGGCATCTGGCGGGGGTAGAGGTCGTGCGCGTCGGCCCCCTCGAAGACGACGGAGACCTCGGAGAGGACCGGGCTCGCCACCTTGTCGACGAGGGAGGAGACCTTGACCTCGATGTCCTCCCCGGCCCGCACGTACTCGCGCGCGGCGCGCGTCTCCTCGGCGAGCGTGTCGAGGAGGCGCGTGTTCACGTCGTTCCCCACCCCGAAGACGAAGATCCGGGCGCCCGCGCCGTTCCTCGACCGCGCGTTGGCGAGGATCGCCTTCTCGTCCGTGACGCCGACCGTCGGGAGGCCGTCGGTCACGAAGAAGAGGAGCGGGACGCGCCCCTCGCTCCGGCCGGCCTGGAGCGCGCGGGCGAGCCCCTCGTCGATGTTCGTCCCGCCGCGCGCCTCGATCCGGCCGACCCAAGCTCGCGCGGCCTCCAGGTTCTCCGGGCTCGCCTCGACGGGCGCCTCGCGGAAGGCCTCCGCCTCCGAGGAGAACCGGATCAGGTTGAACCGGTCCCCCGGGCGGAGCCTCCCGAGGGCCTGGCGGAAGGCCCCCTTCGCCTGCTCGATCTTCTCCCCCGCCATGCTGCCGGAGGTGTCGATCACCATGACGAGATCCTTCGGCAGGACCTTCCCCGCCTCGAGGTCGAAGCGCGGGGCGAAGAGCGCGACGAACGTCCCCGCCTCCCCCTCCCGGCGGTTCGGGAGGAAGACGAATCCGAACTCCTTGTCCGCCGGGGCGACGAGGAGGCGGAAGTCCCGGTCGGCGGCGACGTTCGTCGCCTCGAGGACGGCGCGGGCCCGGCGGTCCCCCTCGCGGCGCACGTCGAGCGCGTGGGTGGGGGAGTAGATCGCCGCGAGCGGGCGCGAGGACTCGATCGAGGCCTCGAGGACGAGGGAGCGCAGCCCTCCCCTCGCGATCGCCGCGAGGTTGAGCGGTAGGCGGTACTCGAACACCCCCGCCGAGGTCGGGAGGACGTTCGTGTAGCGCAGCCGGACCTTCGCTTCCCCTCCCGCGGGGACGGGGAAGGCGGCGACCCGGATGCACCCGCGCCCGACCCATTCGAGGAGGGCGGGGTCGCGGTTCCGGCGCACGATCCCCTCGTAGATCTGGCGCGCCCGGTCCCGGTCGAGGATCTCCCCCCTCGTCTCCCTCCCGTCGATCCAGAGGGAGAGGTCCGAGGCGACCGCGTCGTCCGGGAGCGGGAAGAGGTAGTCCTCCTCCGCCGGGACGGGTCCGTGGTTCCGGAAGACCTGCTCGATCTCGGTGCTCGCCACCGCGTCGACGAGCCGGACCGTCGCCCTCATCGACTCGAGGGAGACGGCCGGGACGGGAGGCCGGATCGGCGGGTGGGGAAGGATCGGCGGGCGGGAG
>CBRGOK010000494.1:0-3519 GCA_967798035.1 uncultured bacterium | reverse complement strand
TCTCGGGCGCGAGCCGCTCGAAGAGCTCGGGAAGATCCCTCCGGAGCCCCGGCTCGAACTCGATCGTCGTCACGCCGGCGGTCGAGCCGGGCACGAACACGAGCGCCTGCCCCTCGCGGATCCCCGACTCCGCCACGGCGCGGCGGAGGGCTTCCGTGAGGTCGTGGACGTCCGTGTGCCCGCGGGTCTCGACCGTGCAGAACGCGCGGTGCGTCTTCACTTCCTCGCCGGCGCGGGAGGCGACGCCGAGGGAGCGGAAGAAGGAACGGGGGGCGGCTCCTTCCGCCTCCCGAGTCGGTCCCTCCACCCCTCGATCGCCTCCCGCTGCTCGGCCGTGAGCGTCGAGGCGTCCGAGCAGGTCCGGTAGGGCGAGGCGAGGCCCGTCACGATCCTGAGGGCCCGGTCGGCGTTGCGTCTCACGCGGGCGTCGGGCGAAGCGAGGTCCTCGAGGAGGTCGTCGGGGGTCCGGCCGGATACGTCGTCCCCCGCGGGGTCGAGACCGAAGAGCCCCCCCGCGAAGTCGAGGAGCTCGAAGAGGCGGATCTCGACGCTCGCGCCGAGGAGGAGGTGCCCGCCGATGCCGACGTCGAGCCAGCGCCGGTCGGTCGTCGTCTCCCACTCGAAGGGGTGGGGGTCGAAGCCCGGCTCGCCGAATCGCGCCGTCCGGTGGCCGACGATCGGGCGGGAGGCGTCGCCGATGTCGACCTCGTGGAGGAAGAGCGGGCCCGCTCCGAGCTCGGAGCGCGCCTCCGTCCAGGTCCCGAAGAAGCCGTCCCGCAGCCCGGCGTGGCGGTTGTCCGACGACCCGAGCCCCACCTCGGCCAAGTGGCTCGCTCCCGCGTAGACCCGCACGCCCGGGCCCGCGGAGAGGTCCGCGTCGAGGATCTGGCCGAAGTCGCGCGCCCGGTCGCCGAGCCAGGTCGAGCCGCAGGAGGGGGCGCAGAGCGCGAGCGCGAGCGGGGCGAGGGATCCCGGGCGGCGTCGGCTCAACGAAGCGGGGGGGCGGAGCGATCAGCGGTAGGCGGGGATGCCCGTCAGGGCCTCGCCGATCGCCAGGGTGTGGATGTCGTGCGTCCCCTCATACGTGTACACGGACTCGAGATTGCAGAGGTGGCGCCCGCTCTGGTACTCGAGGGTCACGCCGTTCGCGCCGAGCATGTCGCGGGCGACCCGCGCGCAATCGAGGGCGATCGCGACGTTGTTGCGCTTGGCGAGCGAGACCTGGACCGGGGTCGCCTTCCCCTCCTCCTTCAGGCGCCCGAGGCGGTGGCAGAGGAGCTGCGCCTTGACGACCTCCGTCGCCATGTCGGCGAGCTTCTTCTGGGCGAGCTGGAAGGAGGCGAGCGGCCGGTCGAAGACGATCCGCTCCTTGCTGTAGTTCAGCGCCTCCTCGAGGCACGCGAGCGCCGCCCCGAGCGCGCCCCAGGCGATCCCGTAGCGCGCCTGGGACAGGCAGGCGAGGGGGGCCTTCAGCCCCTCCGCCTTCGGGAGGAGGGCGGATTCGGGGACCTCGACCTGCTCGAGGACGAGCTCCGACGTGACGGAGGCCCGCAGGGAGAACTTCCGTTTCTGCTCGGGGGCAGAGAATCCGGCGGCCCCCTTCTCGACGAGGAATCCGCGGATGCGGTCGTCCTCCCCCTTCGCCCAGACGACGGCGACGTCGGCGATCGTGCCGTTCGTGATCCACATCTTGCGCCCGTGGATCCTCCAGCCGTCCTTGGTCTTCCGCGCGCGGGTCTGCATCCCCCCGGGGTTGCTCCCGAAGTCGGGCTCCGTCAGGCCGAAGCAGCCGATCTTCTCCCCCCGGGCCATCGCCGGGAGCCAGCGGCGCTTCTGCTCCTCGGACCCGAAGGCGAAGATCGGGTACATCACGAGGGCCCCCTGGACGGAGACGCAGGAGCGGATGCCCGAGTCCCCCCGCTCCAGCTCCTGGCAGATGAGCCCGTAGGCGACCGGGCCCAGGCCCGCGCACCCGTACTCGACCGGGAGGTTCGCGCCGAAGAGCCCCAGCTCGGCGAGGCCGGGGATCAGCTCGAGGGGGAAGCGGGCCTCCTCGAAGCACTCCCCGATGGTCGGGAGGACCCGCTCGTCGACGAACTTCCGGACCGTGTCGCGGACGAGCCGCTCCTCCTCGGTGAGGAGGGCGTCCGTCTCGAAGAGATCGATCCCCTTGAATCTCCAGGGCATAGGCGGGTCCCGCGCCCGATCGTAGCGGGGCTCCGCCGGGGATTCAAAAAAGCGCCCCCTGGCGCGAATGCCGCGGTCGTGCCGCCCTCCTCCCCCCCGCCGATCCCCCCCCCCGTCCCGGCGAGGATCGCCCTCCTCGCGCTGGCGCGCGGGGCCTCCTTCTCCCTGAGAGACTCCCGCGCCCGCTCCCTCCTCCTCCTCCCGGGCCTGGTCTCCTCGGCGGCCTGCCTGGCGTTCTTCGCCTTCGCCGCCCGCGGATTCGACCTCCTGCGGGCTCCCCTCGTCGATCCGGTCGTCGCCGCGGCGGACGTGGCGGGGCTCGGCCCGGCGGCGTGGTCGGTGGTGGCGGGCCTCTACTTCTCGGCCTCCGCGATCGCCTGCCTCGCCTGCGCCTCCCTCCTCGCGGGGCCGCTCCTCGCCCGGATCGGCGCACGCGCGGACGAGGAGATCGTCGGCTCCCTCCCCTGTGTCCCTCCGTGCGGACTGCGAAGCCGGATCGCAGCCCTCCCGGCCGCGCTCCTCGGGGCCTCGCGCCCCGGCGCGGCGGGATTCGCCGCCGCACCGCTCGCCCTCGTCCCCCTCGCCGGCCCGGCCCTCCTCGTCGGCGCGGCGGCCTGGGGCCTCGGCCGGAGCACGCTCGAGGGGTCGATGGCGCGCCGCGGCCTCCCGCCGGAGGAGCGCGCGCGCTGGCTGGAGGCGAACCGGTCGGCCGTCCTCCTCTTCGGCCTCGCCGCGCTCGCGGCGGCCGCGCTCCCCGTCGCCGGAGGCTTCCTCGCGCTCCCCGCCGCGCACGCGGGCGCCCCCTTCCTCCTCGAGGGGGACGGAAAGGCCGCGGACCCCTCGTCCCTATAATCGCCGCCCTTCCGCGGCGACATGGTCCGCTATCTCGTCACGAGCGCGCTCCCCTACGCGAGCGGGCCGAGGCACCTCGGCCACATCGCGGGGGCCTACATGCCGGCGGACGTCTGGGTCCGGTACCGGCGGCTGCGGGGGGACGAGGTCCTCTTCCTCTGCGGGACGGACGAGTACGGCGTCGCCATCACGATCGGCGCGGAGAAGGAGGGGGTCGGGTACCGGGAGTTCGTCGACCGCTGGCACGAGGAGATCCGGGAGACGTTCAAGCGGTTCCGCATCGAGTTCGACCACTTCTCCGGGACGAGCCGCTGCCGCCACCACGCCCCCCTCGCGCAGGCGTTCTTCACGAACCTGCTGCGCGGGGACCACGTCCTCGAGCGGGAGGAGAAGCAGTGGTTCTGCCCGAAGGACTCGATGTTCCTGGCGGACCGCTACCTCGAGGGGACCTGTCCCAAGTGCGGCGGCTCCGCCCGGGGG
>CBRGOK010000493.1:0-3542 GCA_967798035.1 uncultured bacterium | reverse complement strand
ACGCGTCGAGATCCCCATCCGCGTCGAGGTCCGCCAGTGCGACGACGGCGGTGGCATCGAGGAACGCGGGGAGGGAAGCGGTCGCGTCGGAGAAGACCCCGGTCCCGGCGTTGAGGTAGAGCCGGTTCGGTTCCCCCTCGAACTGGCTCCCTCCGACCCCGTTCCCGACGAGGACGTCGAGGTCCCCGTCCCCATCCACGTCGCCGAGAGCGACCGAGGTGGCGAAGTCCGCATCCGCGGGGAGATCGGAGCTCGAATCCGTGAAGACGCCGGCGCCGTCGTTGCGGTAGAGGCGATCCTGCGGGTTCGCCGCGCCGAAGAAGGCGTAGTCCTGGCCGTTCGCGAGGTAGGCGTCGAGGTCGCCGTCCCCGTCGAGGTCCCCGAGGGCGACCCCCTGCGTGTTTGCCGTGAGGGCGGGGAGGTCGGCGGTGTCGTCGGAGAAGATCCCGCTCCCGTCGTTGCGATAGAGCCGGCTCTGGGTGCCGCCGCCGAAGGCGGTCCCGCTCG
Source organism: uncultured bacterium (assembly GCA_967798035.1). Classification (GTDB taxonomy): domain Bacteria; phylum Planctomycetota; class UBA1135; order UBA1135; family JAKEFM01; genus JAKEFM01. The sequence continues at coordinate 3,035 of CBRGOK010000493.1, read as the reverse complement.
GGCCGTTCCCGAGGAAGAGGTCGAGGTCGCCGTCCCCGTCGACGTCGCCGAGCGCGAGGGAGACGGTGTTGTCGAGGACCGGCGGGAGCTGCGAGGTGGCGTCGGAGAAGGTCCCCCCGCCGTCATTCAGGTAGAGGCGGTCCGAGGTGCCGGGCGTGAAGGTGTTCCCGACCACGACGTCGAGGTCGCCGTCCCCGTCGACGTCGCCGAGGACGACCGCTTCCGTCGGGTCGAGGTGGGGGGGGATCTGGGAGGAGGCGTCGGAGAAGATCCCCGTCCCGTCGTTGAGGTAGAGGCGGTCCGGCGTCGCCAGGGAGCCGGCCTGGTTCCCGATGTAGGCGTCGAGGTCGCCGTCCCCGTCGACATCGCCGAGGGCCAGCGCCCGCGTGAGGCCGACGCTCGGGGGGAGCTGGGCGGACCCGTCCGCGAACATCCCGCTGCCGTCGTTGAGGTAGAGACGCTTCGGGTAGACGAAGTGCCCGACGAGGATGTCGGGATCCCCGTCTCCGTCGACGTCCCCGGTCGCGACGTCGACGGTCGAGTCGAGCCCCGGCGGCAGCTGGGCGTTCGTCTCCGCGAAGACCCCGGCCCCGTCGTTCAGGCGCAGCCGGTTCTGGAATCCGGGGGGACTGAGCAGGCCCCCGTTCGCCCAGAAGCCGTCGAGGTCGCCGTCCCCGTCCATGTCGGCCAGCGCGACGCCGCTCGTGTTCTCGAAATCGTTGGGGGGGATCTGGACGGTCCCGTCCGAGAAGGTCCCCGTCCCGTCGTTCAGGAGGAGGCGGTCGGGGGCGGAGGTGGCGCCCACCATGGCATCGAGGTCCCCGTCGGCGTCGACGTCTCCGACGGCCATCGAGGTGGCGAAGTCGTTCCCCGTCGGGAAGGCGCACGTCGAGAAGGCGAAGGAGCCCGCGCCGTCGTTGAGGTACAGGCGATCGGGGTCGCCGTAGTTCACCGTCCAGGCGTCGAGGTCGCCGTCCCCGTCGGCGTCCGCGAGGGCGACGGCCGTCGTGTTGTCGTCGAAATAGGGGAGGTTCCCGTTCGCGCTCGAGAAGAAGGCCGACCCGTTGTTCTTGTGGAGCCGGTCGCCGAACTCCGTGGTCCCGAGGAACGCGTCGAGGTCGCCGTCCCCGTCGACGTCTCCGACGGCGATCCCCTGGATCGTGCCTCCCCCCCCCGGGGACTCGACGATCCCGTAGTTGAAGACCCCTCCGCCCATGTTCCGGTAGAGGAGGGCGGGCGCCCACCCGTTGGCGAAGAGGGCGTCGAGGTCGCCGTCCCCGTCGAGGTCCCCGACGGCGATTCCCCGCGTGTCGTCGGGGCCGAGCCACGTCGGGAGGGCGCCGTTGGCGAAGGTGAAGGTGCCGTTCCCCTCGTTCCGGTAGAGCCGGTCGTCGAACTGCGAGTTGCCGACGAGCACGTCGAGGTCGCCGTCCCCGTCGACGTCGCCGAGGGCTAGAGCTTTCACGGCGTTCGAGAGGTTGGGGAAGGGGGTGGGGGAGAGGGAGAGGAGCCCGTCGCCCGCGTTCAGGTAGAGCCGTAGGGAAGCCTTCCCGAGGAGGACGTCGAAGTCCCCGTCGCCGTCGAGGTCCCCCAGGGCGAGGGCACTCGACTGGGCCCTCTCCCACGGGACCATGCTGTGGAGGTCCCCGAAGAGGGGGGCCTGCCCGAAGGCGGGGGCGGCGATCGTGCCGCCGAGGAGGGAGAGTCCGCCGAGGAAGGCGAGGGGGCGCATCCGCAAACCTCCGGGTCGGGGGGACCGCATCCTATGCCGGCGAACCGGGGGAGGCCCCGGGCCCGCTCCCTCCCGCCAAGGTCGGGGGAACCCGAGGGGCTGACGGCGGTTCGTCGGACCCTACATGCATAGGAAGGTGGCGGGGGACCGTCCGGATTTGCGCGGGGACCGCGGCCGGGCCGGGGGGATCCCCCTCTACTGGAGCAGGGTCGCGAGGACCGCCTTCTGCGAGTGGAGGCGGTTCGCTGCCTGCCGGTAGACGAGGGAGTCCTCGCCGTCGAGGACGTCGTCCGTGACGACGACGTTGCGGCGCACCGGCATCGAGTGCATGAACTTCCCCTTGTCGGTCCGCCGCATCCCCGCGCCGTTGACGATCCACTCCCGGTGGCGGGAGCGCTTCGCCGCCTCGACGGTCGGCTGGCCGTGGAGCGGGATGCTCCCCCAGGACCGGGCGTACACGACGCGGGTCCCGGCGAGGGCCTCGGGGAGGTCGTAGCAGATCTTGACCGAGCCGCCCGAGCGCTTCGCGGCCTCGCGCGCCCCGTCCAGGATCTCGGCGTCGAGCTCGTACCCCTCCGGGTGCGCGACGCGCACCTCCATCCCGAGCCGGGCGGCGGCGTGGAGGATCGAGTGCGCGACGGAGGGGGTCTGGGGGGAGGGGTGGTTCGTCCAGGCGAGGGTGAAGGGGATCCCGCGGAGGCTCGCCCCGAAGGCCTCCCGCAGCGTGACGACGTCGGCGAGCCCCTGGCAGGGGTGCTCGAAGAACGACTCCATGTTGATGAGGGGGACCGTCGCGTGCCGCGCCCAGGCGTGGAGGGGCGCGTCGCGGCGGTCGACCTCGTACTTCGGGCCCGCGGGGACGGCGCGGATCGCGAGCGCGTCGAGGTAGGAGGAGAGGACGCGCGCGGCGTCCTTCACGTGCTCGGGGGCCGGGCCGTCCATCACCTTCCCCTCCTCCGACTCCAGCTCCCAGAAGTCGGCGCTCGAGGAGAGGTGGATGCTCTGCCCGCCGAGCTGGAACATCGCGATCTCGAAGGTCGCCCGGGTCCGGAGCGACCGGTTGAAGAAGAGGAGCCCGAGCGACTTCCCCGCCAGGAGACGGTTCGGGGGCTTCTGCTTCATCCGGATCGCGAGGTCGACGAGGTTCTCGAGCGCCTCGTCGGAGAGGTCGCGCAGGCGCAGGAAGTGGTTGGGCACGGGCGGGCGACAGGGTAGGGACGGGCGCGGGCGGCGGCAAGCGACCCCACTCGGACGTTGAGGCGGGGATCGCCCGCCACTACCTTCTCTCCCCGCCATGCCCGAC
>CBRGOK010000492.1:0-3544 GCA_967798035.1 uncultured bacterium | reverse complement strand
GCGCTGGGTCGCGAAGAACGTCGTCGCCGCCGGGCTCGCCGAGCGCTGCGAGGTCTCCGTCTGCTACGCGATCGGGCGCGCGCAGCCCCTCGCCTTCCAGGTCGACTCCTCCGGCACCGGCCGGATCCCCGACGCGAAGATCGCCTCGATCGTGCGGGACCACGTCGACCTGCGCCCGGCGCGGATCATCGAGCGACTCGACCTCAAGCGCCCGATCTACCGCCAGACCGCCCGGCACGGCCACTTCGGACGGACGGGGGACGCCTTCTCCTGGGAGAGGCTCGACCTCGAGCGCATCTTCCGGAAGGCCGCCTCCCTCCCCGAGGCCGCGCCCGCCGCGCGCTAGATTCCCGCTTCAGACCCGGCCCCCGCCCCCGAGACATCGAGGAGATCCATGCCGAAGGCCGTCACGCGCTCCCCTTCCCCCCGTCAAGGATCCGGACTCGGGGATGTCGCGGACCCCTCCCTCGCGCCCCGGGGGAAGGGGAGGATCGAGTGGGCGGACCGGGAGATGCCCGTCCTCGCGTCGCTGCGCGCCCGCTTCGCGAAGGAGAAGCCCCTCGCCGGCCTCAAGGTCTCGGCCTGCCTCCACGTCACGGCGGAGACCGCGAACCTCGCCCGCACCCTCCAGGCGGGGGGGGCCGACCTGGTCCTGTGCGCGAGCAACCCCCTCTCGACGCAGGACGACGTCGTCGCCGCGCTCGTCTCGGAGTACGGGATCCCCACCTACGCCCGGCGCGGCGAGGACCGGGACACCTACTACCGCCACCTCAACATCGCCCTCGACCACGCCCCGCAGATCACGATCGACGACGGCTGCGACCTGGTCGCCCTCGCCCACACGGAGCGGAAGGAGGCCCTCCGGGGGCTCTTCGGCTCCCTCGAGGAGACGACGACGGGCGTCCAGCGCCTGCGGGCGATGGAGAAGGCGGGCGACCTGAAGGTCCCCGTCCTCGCCGTGAACGACGCGGCGGTGAAACACCTCTTCGACAACCGCTACGGCACGGGGCAGTCGACGATCGACGGGATCCTCCGGGCGACCGGGATCCTCCTCGCCGGGCGCTACTTCGTCGTCGCCGGCTACGGCTGGTGCGGCCGGGGGCTCGCCGCGCGCGCCCGCGGGATGGGGGCCCTCGTCATCGTCACCGAGGTCGATCCGGTCCGGGCCCTCGAGGCGGCGATGGACGGCTTCGAGGTCGCGCCGATGGCGAAGGCGGCGAAGCGCGGAGACATCTTCTGCACGGTGACCGGGAACCGGACCGTCCTCGGGTCGGATCACTTCCCCTCCCTCAAGGACGGGGCGATCCTCTGCAACTCCGGCCACTTCGACGTCGAGATCGACCTGAAGGCGCTGGCGGCCGCCTCCCGGGAGGTCGTCCCCGGCTCCCGCGCGAACGTCGAGGAGTACCGCCTGAAGGACGGCCGGACGATCTTCGTCCTGGCCGAGGGGCGCCTCGTCAACCTCGCCGCCGCCGAGGGGCACCCCTCGGCCGTGATGGACATGTCCTTCGCCGTCCAGGCCTTGTGCTCGGAGCGGGTCTCGAAGATGCGCGGCAAGCTCGCCGTCGCCGTCCACGCCATCCCCCCCGAGGTGGACGCCTTCATCTCGCGCCTGAAGCTCGAGACGATGGGGATCGAGATCGACCGGCTCTCCGCCGAGCAGGAGCGCTACCTCGGCTCCTGGCGGGAGGGGACGTAGGCCCCTCAGCGCCGCTCGGTTAGCATCGAGCGGGCGTAACTCCTCGCCCTGGATCCACTAGGAATGGCCCGGAGGAACCCCATGACTCCCCGCCGCGGCTTCACCCTGATCGAGCTGACGCTCGTCATCGCGATCCTCGCGATCCTGATGGCGTTCCTCCTCCCGAAGGGGATGGACGTCCTCTACCGCGCGAAGACGACGGCGTGCGAGAAGAACATGAACGACATCTTCGGCTGGTACCAGATCTACAAGACCGACCGCGGTCACCTGCCGAAGGAGAACGGGGCGAAGAACTTCCTCTCGGTCTGGGACGTGATCGAGCACACGGACGCGAACGCCAGCCGCCTCACCTGCCCCGAGCCCGACGCGCCCGACGTCCTCTACGACGAGGAGAAGAAGCGCTACAAGGAGCCGAAGCACTGGTTCGAGCCCTGGGACCAGGTCGACGGCACCTACACCCGCTACGCCGGCCGCGACATCAAGACCCACAAGATGAGCAGCCTCTCGGGGAACGAGCCGATCCTCGCGGACGACAACGACGGGGAGCTGAACCACAGATCGGGCGTGACCCTATGCCTCCTGGGGAACGGGGAGGTGAAGAAGTTCAACCTCACGCAGCTCAAGAAGGAGGGGGTCCTCCCCCCCGATGCGGAGAACCTCGAGGTCGGGCCCGACTCCCCGATCGAGGAGCTCCGCAAGCTCACACGAGACTGACCGCTTCCCGTCCTCCTTCCCCCCGCAGGCCCGACCATGACCCCCGCCGGACTCCTCCTGTTCCTCTTTCCTCCGCTCCAGCTCGGCGAACCGGCGGAGGCGAAGCCCGCGGCCTACTCGATGCGGCGGACGGAGGCGCCCTGGCGGATGCGCGTCTCGACGACGGCGCCCCGCCCGGTCTCCATCGTCGGGGTCGACGGGCGGAGCCGCGCCTTCTGGTGGAGCGAGGTCCGGGTGACGAACGACACGGGGGAGGCCCGCCCCCTGTCCCTCACCGCCCGCCTCGTCCCCGACCGGGGGACCGAGCGGCCAGCCGTCTTCCGGCCCGACGTCGACAAGGCGATCCAGGAAACGGCCGGGCGCGGCGTCGAGAACATCCTCTCGTGGAACGGGGAGATCGCCGCGGGGGAGGCGAAGCGGGGGATCGCGGTCTTCTCCGACGTCGATCCCGTCGCGGACCGGCTCGAGGTGCGCGTCGCGGGCGCCGCCTGCGCCTGGCGCCGGGCCGGGGCCGCCTGGTTCCTGGAGACGGTCGAGCACGCCACGGTCTTCGCCCGGCCCGGGGACGAGATGCGCTCCTGGAGCCGGCCGATCCGCAAGGTCTCGGAAGACTGGGTCGTCGTCTCGAGCAAGAAGGTCCGGGGCTAGGCCGTCGCGGTCCTGCCCGACGTCCTCCTGCTTGAACGATCTCGCCCCTCTCAGCCCGAGACGTCGCACTCCCTGAACGAACCGGAAGTCGGCTGGACGGTGCCTCTGGCGCGCAGCCGGCGGATCCCGATGCGCAGGAATCGTTTGGGACGAGGGGGAGGGGACGCCCCCCGCGCGGCAAGCCGATTGCTCCCCTCGCGATCAACCGGGAAGGGGAAACCCGGGGGGAAAGGGAAGGGCGGTCATGGCGCAGCACAGGGCGGAGCGGGGCTCGATCCTCATCTTCTTGGTCGGCTCGGTGACCCTCCTCGCGGGGGCCGTCGTCGGCCTGATCACCGTCGAGATGGGCCGGGCGTGCCGTGCGCGGACGGAAGTCGAGCGCACGAGGGCCTTCACGATCGCGGAGTCGGGCGTCGACGAGGTGAGGGTCCTCCTCGAGGCGGATGCCCTCCCCGCCAACGGCATCGTCGACTGGTCGGCCGA
>CBRGOK010000491.1:0-3554 GCA_967798035.1 uncultured bacterium | reverse complement strand
TCGCCGCCGTCGCGCGGGAGTTCCGATTCCTCGAACGGCTCGATCCGGCCGCATCCGAGGTCCCGCGCGACGCGGCCCTCGTCGTCTCGCGGGTCCCCTCCGGGTCGACGCGGGCGTGGGTCCGGGCGGGAGGCCGGCTCCTCCTCCTCGGCCCCGACGCGGTCCCGAACCGGCGCGCCTTCTTCCGCCGCGAGAGCGTGACGGCGCTCGGGCGTCATCCGGCCCTCGGCCGCTTCCCGCACGAGGGGTTCCCCGACCTCCAGTTCCTGGAGATGGAGCCCGATCTCGCCGTCGACCTCTCCGGCGAGGAGGGGCTCGTCGCGATCGCCCCGCGGATCGACTGCCGGACGCCGCGCCGGACCGACGCCTACCTGGTCGAGGCGAAGGTGGGGGAGGGCGGCGTCCTCGCCTCCGCCTTCGACGTCTCGGGCGGCGGCCCGGCGGCGTGCTCCCTCGTCGACTCGCTCCTGCGCTACGCCGTCTCGCCCCTCTTCCGGCCGATCGGTCGCCTGACCCCCCTCGGCGAGCGGGTCTGGCTCGACCCCGAGCTCTACGCCGACCGCGACGGCGACCGCGCGATGCGGCGGGGGTCGTTCGTGCGGTCCTGGCGGCTCGCCGGGCCCTTCGACAACGCGACGTCGGGGTGGAAGGCGGCGTACCCTCCGGAGGAGGGGTTCCGGCCGGACGCCCGGTACCCCGACGGCTACGGAGGGGAGGTCGGCTGGATCCCGCACGACTCGCCGTCCGACTTCGTCGACCTAGCGGCGGCCTACCCCGGCGCGGACCGGGTCGCCGTCTACGCGTACGCGGAGTTCGATTCGGACGTCGAGACGGAGGCCGACCTCTGGGTCGGCTCCGACGACGGCGAGCGGGTCTGGTGGAACAGGGAACTCGTCCTCGACCGGTCCGATCACCGCGAGCCGCATCCCGACCAGGATCGCGCGAGGGTCCTGGTCCGGCGGGGGAGCAACTCCGCCCTGCTCCGGATCTGCGACGCGAACCACCGCCTCGGCTTCTGGTTCCGGGTCGCGGTCCCGGACGGGGTCGCCCCTCCCCGGATGGCAGGCGCCGGATCTCCCGCTCCGCGCCGCGGCGCCTGAGATTCCCCTCTCCCGGGCCGACCTGCCGCTCCGGGTCGCGCGGGAAAGGAAGAGGGAGCCGCCGCGAGAGAGGGTGGTAGGTAAGGAGAGTGTTGAGGGGGGATGGGTACAGCGAGCGGCGGCTCCCGGGGTCTTTGTACGGGGAGGGCGGCCTCGACGCAAGGGGGCGCTTCCAGGTTCCGTACGACATGAGTATGATTGGTAATCGAACGGGTGCATCGGGTAGGGCCCGGGCCGGGCCTGCGGCCTACCCCGAGGGTCGACGGCGAGGTTCCGGCACGAGATGAGAGAGCGATCCAGGCGACGCTTTCCACATCCGGGCTCCGAGTTCGGGGCGTACCTCCGGGCATGCCGGGAGCGGGCGGGATTCCGGTCCCAGCGGGCGGTCGTGAGGGACCTCGGGCGCCGGAGGGTCAAGTTCTCGCAGGGGCTCCTCGCCCACTACGAGACGGGGCGGGTGCAGGACCCCTCGACGGACGTCCTCGCGGCGCTCGCCTCCCTCTACGGCGTCGACTTCTTCGGGATGATGCTGCGCCTCGCGAAGGCGAAGTTCGACACGGCGCTGGGGGAGGAGGCGCCGGAGACCACCGCGCGTTGGGGGCTCGTCGAGGCGGCGCTGACCCCGGCCGCGCGGATCGGCCGGGCGAGCGACCTCGAGGCCGACCAGGTGCGGTCCCGCGCGTCCCTCCTCCGGGAGGTCCAGATTCTCGACGTGGAGGGGATCGCGAACTGGCAGCGCTCCGTCGAGGGGCTGGAGAGCTTCTGGGTCATCGCCCCCTACTTCCTCGACGACGAGGACGAGCGGATGCACGGCGCCGTCGTCGAGAACCTGAAGCGGGGGGTCCGGTACACGTACTTCATCCACCGGGATACGGAGGCGCGCTTCGAGGCCTTCCGGGAGCGGCTCGCGTCGGAGGGGGGGAGCCGCGTGAAGGTCGAGCGGCTCGCCCAGGCGCTGTGGGTCCCCCCGGGGGCGTTCACCTGGCTCCACGCCGACTACGTCGTCGCCGACCCGAAGGCGCGCTCGAGGGCGGTCGGCTTCCAGAACCTCCGCCACCACGGCAAGACGCGCTTCGCCTTCCGCATGTCCGATCCGGACCTCCTCGAGCTGATCGACCGCGTGACCGCCTGGATGGCCTCGGTCGAGGCGAGGTCGTAGGGGGCGGCGCGGGGAGCCCCTGGCGGACCGGAGTGCGGCTCTACGGCGTCTTCGCGGGGATCTTCTCCGCCATCCTCGCCACCGTCCCGGTGGCGTCGACGAAGATCTTCACGATCGGTCCCCTCCAGCTTCCGGGGGGGACGGTCATCTTCCCGCTCGTCTTCATCCTGAACGACATCCTCACGGAGGTGTACGGGTACGACGGCTCCCGCCGGATCATCTGGACCGGGCTCGCCTGCCAGGGTCTCGCCGCCCTGACCCTCTTCGCCGTCGGCGCGCTCCCCCCGGCCCCCTCCTGGCCGAACCAGGCGGCCTACGACGCGATCCTCGGATTCGCTCCGCGCATCGCGCTCGCGAGCTTCACCGCCTACTTCTGCGGCGAGTTCGCGAACAGCTTCGTGCTCTCGAGGATGAAGTACCGCGACGCGGGGAGGGGCGGGCTGCGCCAGGGGTGGAGGTTCCTCGCCTCGACGATCGTCGGGGAGGGGGTCGACTCCGCGATCTTCATGGTCGTCGCCTACTTCGGGATCATTCCGTCGGGGGATCTCTGGAGGACCCTCGCGGCGCTCTACGTCGCGAAGGTCCTCTACGAGACCGCGGCGCTCCCCTTCAGCATCCCCTTCGCCAACTGGGTGAAGCGGGTCGAGGGCCTCGACTCGATCGACTCCCCCGCGACCACGAACTACAACCCGTTTTGCGTCTTCTCCGTGCAGCGGCGGGGCCCGAGGGTTCCCGGGGCGCGGTGAAGGGGCCGGCCCGGGAGGCCCTCGGAGCGTGAGGGGGTTCCTCCTCGTCGCGGCGAGCCTCGGGCCGCCCGCGGCCTCCCCCCAGGACGACGCCGCGGCGATCGCGGCGGGCCGGGCGAGCCTCGAGCGCAACGACCCGGCGGAGGCGTTGCGCCACTTCTCCTCGGTCCTCGCCCGGAAGCCCGAGGACCCCGGCGCGCTCCAGGGGGTCGCGCGATCGCTCGTCCTCCTCGGCCGGTTCGAGGAGGCGCTCGTCCCCCTCGACCGCTACGCGCGGGCCGTCCCCGATCACGCCGGAGTCCGGACGATGCGAGGGTACGTCCACCACCGGATCGGGAAGGCCCGGGAGGCGGAGGCCGACCTCCGGCGGGCGATCGAGCTCCAGCCCGAGTCGGCCGGCGCCTACGCCGTCCTCGCCCAGGTCCTCCGCGGCACCTCCCGGACGGATGAATCGGTGGGCCTCCTCCGCAAGGGGATCGAGCGCTGCCCGAGGGACGCCGAGATCCGCCAGGAAGCGCCGCGCCCATTCGGAGGAATGGTTCGCCCGCA
>CBRGOK010000490.1:0-3562 GCA_967798035.1 uncultured bacterium | reverse complement strand
GAGCAGGCGCTCCTCGGCACGCGGGAGTCCCGCCCGCGCTTGCCCCTGGACCTCGACGGCGTGGCCCGCGCGTCGGAAGCGCTCCTCGCGGAGCTTCCTCCCGACCGGCGGACGCTGGAGGCGCGGGTCGCGGCGGAGCGCGCGGCCCGGGAAGCGCGCGCCCAGCCCCGGCCTGCGTGATGGGCCGCCCCGTCCCGACCGCGGTCCGAGGCGCCCTCGACCCCGCCGCCGTGGCGCCGGCCCTGGAGGACCTGGCGCGGGATCGCTTCGGACCCTCGACCTCGGTCGCCGGGATCGGCGCCGAGATCGTGAAGCGCCGGGTCGTTCGCTACACCGTCGACCTCCACCGGCCGGGGGGCGCGGGAGAACCCTGGCGCGTGATCGGCAAGGCCTACGAGGCCCGCGACCGCGCGGAGCGCGGATTCCGGCTGCAGCGCTCGCTCTGGGATCGCGGATTCCCGGCGGCGGAGCCCACCTCCGCGACCCTGCCGGAGGCCTTCGCCCTCGTGCCGGACGCGCCGATCGTGCTGATGGAGTCCGCCGGCGGCGAGTCGCTGAAGCGCAACTGGAGGACGGATCGCGCCCGGCCGGAGCAGGCGCGCCTCTTCGCCGAGGCGCTCGCCAAGCTCCACGGCTTTCCGCCGGACGTGCAGGATCCCGAACCGGCGGTCACCGTCGAGGGACACCTCGAGCTGCGGTGCGCGGGGCTCGCCCCGGCGCTCGCGACGGCCTTCCCCGCCCTCGCCGGCCCCATCGACGCGATCGTGGACGCCGCGCGCCGCCACGCGCCTCTCGCGCCGACGCTGGCCCACGGGGACTACCACCCGGGCCAGGTCCACGTCGACGACGAACGGCTCTGGATCCTCGATCTCGATCCGCTGCACCGGGGCGACCCCGCCTACGACGTCGCGATGGCGGTCGCGATGCTCCGGCTCCTCGAGGAGGGGAGCCTGCAGTCGGGAGCGCTGCGGCCGCTTCGCGCGGCCTTCCTCGACGCCTACTGCGCGCGCAGGGGCTTCGACGTCGCCTCCCGCCTGCCGGTGAACCTGGCGCTGATTCTGCTCAAGCGGGCCTGCAAGCGCTTCCGCTGGCAGGACGAGCCGGGCTGGGAGGCCGCGGTCGGGCGCCAGATCCGAGCCGGTCTCGAGTGCGCGCGGATCCAGGAGGAGGGGGCTCCGCGCGACCTCGAGGAACTCCTCTCTCTCTGCGATCGCTGTCCGGTAGCCTAGATAGACGACGGGATTGACCGGAGGCGGCCTCGGGCGGAGGATGGATCTGGCAATGCACATTCCTAGGAGAGCGAGAGGGGGTCGTCGTTCGGGAGCGCTCGCGGCGCTCCGGGTCGCGGTGGCGCTGTCCGCCGCGGCCTGCTCCCGCGGGGTCGAGGAGGGGAAGGGGAGGAATCCGGATCCGCCGCCGGCTCCCGCCGCGAGCGCCGCGGAGCCCAGCCCGCAGGAAGATCGCACCCTTTCCCAACTCGCCGCGCGGTCGCGGAGCGCCGCGGGCCTCGAGTTGGAGTCGACCTTCAAGGTCCGCCGCGAGGGAGGGCGGATCGTCAAGCGGCTCAAGGTCACGGTCGAGGGCTGCCGGCCCGGGGAGGTGCACCCCGTCCAGGTCGACGGCTTCGAGGTCGGCAAGCTGGGGATCGGCCCGAAGGGGAAAGGGGAGTTCACGCTCGAGGCGGGGGGGGAGGATTCCTTCCCCGAGGGCTTCGCGGAGCCCGAGGCCGGATCGCTGGTCCGGATCGGAGAGCTCGCTGCCCTTCGGCTGGAGGCCGTCGAGCGGCTCACCGCCCTCGAGGCCGCCATCGCCGGCCCCGGTGCCCTGTCGGGGAAGATCACTTTCCGGATCGAACGGCTGGGGGACTCGGTCTCGAGGGAATTCCAGGTCAAGGTGACGAACGCCGCCGAGAAGACGGTCCAGCCGGTGAGCCTCGAGGGCGTCCACGTCGGGGACCTGAACGTCGACCTCGGAGGGAAGGGGAAGCTCCTCCTCTCGACGCGGGAGGGGCGGGGGTTCCCGGCCGACTTCCCCGAGCCCCGGGCCGGGTCGGTCGTCCAGGTCGGCGAACTGTTCCGGGGTGCGTTCCGCGACGACGCGAGCCGACCGTGAGGCTTCCCGGCGGGCCTCCGACCCGTCGCCCACGGCCCGGGCGCGACCTGTGGCCGATCCTCGTCCTCGCATGCCTCGGTGGCTGCGGCAGAGGCGCGGGCGCCCCCGGCGCCGGGCCGCCCCGCCTCTCGCGCACCGCCGCGCGGAGTGAGTGGGAGGAGATCGATCCCGGCCGTGATTCCCCGCCCGCGGGGGAGGACGCGGCCGTCGTCTACGACGCCGCCCGCCGCCGCGTGCTGCTCTACGGGGGAAAGGACGACCGGGACGTCGTCCGGGGCGAGCTCTGGTCGTTCGACCTCGGCGCGCGCCGCTGGACGGAGATCCACCCCCAAGGACCCGCGCCGCCGCCCCGGGAAGACCACTCGCTGGTCCTGGACGAGGCCGAGGACGCCCTCGTCCTCTTCGGTGGGGAGGACGGCTCCTCCAGCCGCGAGACCTGGCTCTTCGACCTCCGCGCCAAGCGCTGGAAGGACATCACGCACGACTCGGCCCCCGCGCTCGAGGGGCACGTGGCCCTCTACGATCCGGCGGGCCGGCGGATGGTCGTCTTCGGGGGGACGAGCCAGGAGAAGTCTCGCAAGGACGAGAAGGTCCTCGAGGACAGGACCTGGGCCCTGGACCTGGATCGCAAGTCGCCCGCCTACGGCGCCTGGTCGGTCCTCGAGACGAGGGGCGCGAGGCCGGCCAAGCGCCGGGAGCACCGGGGCGCGTTCGACCCCCTCCGCCGTCGCCTGATCGTCTTCGGGGGGCGGGGGCGCACGAAGACGAGTTTCCTCAACGACGTCTGGGTCCTCGACCTGAAGAGCCTCGAGTGGAGCGAGGTCGAGGCCGCCGGAGAGCGGCCCGACCCCGTCCGACAGAGCGCGATCGGCTTCGACGCGGCCGCCGAGCTCCTCACCGTCTTCGGAGGGGAGGTCCGCGTGCAGGATGCCGGCGACGGGAAGGAGTTCCGGGTGGACGAGGTCTGGGTGCTCGATCTGTCGACCCGCCAGTGGTCGAACCGGACGGGCCACCCGCGACCCGTGGACGACCACTCGGGGGTCTTCCTGCCGGACCTGGGCGGGACCTGGATCTACGGCGGGTCGAGCGCGTGGCCGGGCAAGCAGCACCACACCTGGCTGCTGCGCACGCGCTGACGGCCCAGACCTCCCCTCCCTACGGTCGCTCGCCCCACCGGTTCGGAGGGAGGGAGGACCTCCGGTCGCCTCTCCTCGCCGGAGGTCCTCCGCCCCGTGACGTCAGGGGAGCGTGATCTCCAGGTTCTCGAGTTCGCTGTCCCCGAGGAGCGAGTTTCCGCCGCCGTCGGTGAAGGTGTCGCTCCCGGAGTGCCCATCCACGTTCAGGTCGTCCCGGAGGGTGGAGTTGAGCACCGTCATGAAGTCGTCGCCGGGGCCCAGGTGGACCTCGACCTCGTCCTCCACGTTGAGGAGTTCGAAGGTCACGCTGTCCT
>CBRGOK010000489.1:0-3564 GCA_967798035.1 uncultured bacterium | reverse complement strand
GAGCGACGTCGACCTCGAGGAGGCGTGGGTCGGGGCCGACCTGGGCGAGCGGGGACCGCGTCTCCACGCCGGCCGGATGAAGGAGCCCTTCTCCCTCGAGGAGATGATCCCCCTGCGGCACGTCGACTTCGTCAACCTCTCCATCCTGAACCAGCTCGTGCCGGCCGAGCAGCACGGCCTCACCCTGATCGGGGAGACCGCGGACCGGAGCCTCGAGTTTGGGGCGGCCGCCTACACCGGGGACGGGGACGAGGAGTTCGACAGCGACCGCGGCGGCGCCGTCCGGCTCGTCGTGCGCCCCTTCGTCTCCTCGGGAGCGCCTTTCCTCGAGGGCCTCCAGGTGGGCGGAGCGGCGACCTGGGGACGGGCGGGACAGGACCTCTCGGGCACGGAGTTCCTCACCGAGGCGCGCGTCCCCCTCTTCGAGTTCGAGCCGGGGAGCGAGATGGACGGGGGGCGCACCCGGCTGGGCGTCGAGGCGGCGTGGCTCTCGGGGCCCCTCGCGATCTCCGGCGAGGCGATGACCACCGAGCAGGAGATGGAGGGGACGGGCGGGGAGGAGGACGTGCGCGCAGGGGGCTGGTACGCGGCGGCCTCCTGGGTGATCACGGGGGAGACGAAGACCTTCCGGGGAGTGACGCCCGCCCGCCCCTTCGTGCCGGGCAAGGAGGGGAGCGGCCTCGGCGCCGTGCAGGCGGCGGCGCGGTTCTCGGAGCTCCGCCTCGACGACGACTTCGTCTCCGCCGGACTGATCGCGCCCACCTCGTTCGCGGACCGCGTCCGGAGCCTCGACCTCGGCCTGAACTGGTACGCGCTCTACGAGGTCCGCCTCAAGGTCCACTGGCTGCGGACGGCCTACGAGGACTCGATCGTCTTCGGGGGAGAGGCGCGCCGCTCGGAGGACGCGGTCCTCCTCCAGTTCCAGGTGAACTTCTGAGACGGAGGGGAGGAGGCGCCGGATCCCCGGGCCCCGGAGGTGCAAAACCGGGAAAGCGGGGGGAGAATCGCCCTCCCCCGACCGCGCACCGCAGGAGGAGTCCCCTCATGTCGAGCTACGTCGCCGAGGTCGTCGCCAAGGTCAAGTCGAAGAACACCGCGGAGCCCGAGTTCCTCCAGGCGGTCGAGGAGGTCCTCACCTCGCTCACCCCGGTCTTCGACCGGCGCCCCGACTACCGGAAGGCGAAGATCCTCGAGCGGATCGTCGAGCCCGAGCGCGCGATCTCCTTCCGCGTCGCCTGGCTCGACGACCAGGGGGAGATCCAGGTGAACCGGGGCTACCGCGTCCAGTTCAGCAGCGCGATCGGCCCCTACAAGGGAGGGCTGCGCTTCCACCCCTCCGTCTACCTCGGGATCCTCAAGTTCCTCGCCTTCGAGCAGATCTTCAAGAACAGCCTCACGACCCTCCCGATGGGGGGCGGGAAGGGGGGATCGGACTTCGACCCGAAGGGGAAGAGCGATCTCGAGGTGATGCGCTTCTGCCAGTCGTTCATGACGGAGCTCTACCGGCACGTCGGCCCGGACACGGACGTCCCCGCCGGGGACATCGGCGTCGGCGGGCGCGAGATCGGCTTCCTCTTCGGCCAGTACAAGAGGCTCGCGAACGAGTTCACCGGGGTCCTGACCGGCAAGGGGCTCAACTGGGGGGGCTCCCTCATCCGCCCGGAGGCGACCGGCTACGGCGCGGTCTACTTCGCCGCGGAGATGCTCGCGACGCGCAGGGAGACGATGGAGGGGAAGCTCTGCCTGGTCTCGGGGAGCGGCAACGTCGCCCAGTACACCGTCGAGAAGGTGACCCAGCTCGGCGGGAAGGCGATCACCCTCTCGGACTCCTCCGGGTTCATCCACGACCCCGCCGGGATCACGCCGGAGAAGCTCGCCTTCGTCATGGACCTGAAGAACGTCCGGCGTGGGCGGATGAAGGAGTACGCCGAGCGCTTCAAGGGGTCGACCTACACCGCCGTCCAGCCGGGCCTCGACCACAACCCGCTCTGGAAGGTGAAGGCGCACTGCGCGTTCCCCTCCGCGATCGAGAACGAGATCAACGACAAGGACGCCCAGAACCTCCTCCGCAACGGGGTCTACGTCGTCGCGGAGGGGGCGAACATGCCCTCGACGATCCCCGCGCAGCGCCTCTTCGTCGAGGAGCGGATCCTCTACGGGCCGGGGAAGGCCGCGAACGCGGGGGGGGTGGCGACCTCGGGCCTCGAGATGTCGCAGAACTCGATGCGCATGTCCTGGACCCGCGAGGAGGTCGACAACCGCCTCCGGATGATCATGAAGGAGATCCACCGCACCTGCGTGGATGCGTCGGCGGCGTACGGGACCCCGGGGAACTACCTCAACGGGGCGAACATCGGGGGCTTCCTCAAGGTCGCCGACGCGATGATGGACCTGGGGGTCGTCTAGCCTCACCCCTTCACGACGACGCCGCTCCCCTCGCGGCCGTCCATGAGGACCGTGAGGGGCCGCTCGAGGCGCAGGCGGCGGACGAAGACGGCCTCCTCCGCCGCCGGCTGGCCGGCGAGCCACGCCCAGTCGACGAAGCCCTGGCGGGCGTCCGCCCCGACCGTGAAGTACCCGACGAGGGAGGCCGCGAGGTTCTGGAAGAAGTGCGAGCCCTGGGAGGGGACGACGTCGAAGTCCTTGAAGGTCGCCTCGACGATCGCGCGCGCCCCCGCGATCTGCTCCCAGGCGACCGGGATGCCGAGCCAGGGGTCGGCCGCCCCCCAGCGCCCGACGCCGACGAGGAGGTAGGGGACCTCCTCCTCGACGAGGCGCTGGTTCATCCGGGCCACCTCCTCCGCGACCTCGCGGCTGCGGGAGCGGTCGAACCGCTCCCGGTCGACGACGACGACGTCCCGGATCCCCTCGATCCGGCCGTTCCCGAGGACGCGCCGGCTGCGGCAGAGGAGGTCGCCGTCGCGCCACTTCCCGATCGGGACGGCCTGCGCCTCCGGGCGGGCCGCGAACGGCCGGATCTGGAGGAGGGCGAACTCGCGGGGCGCCTCGGGCGGGGTCGAGAGGTTCGCGGCGAACTCGATCTCGACGGGGCGGTTGAGCCCCCGGCTCCCGAGGTCGAGGAGGTGGCGCGCGATCTCGGCGAGGGGGAAGAGCCCGTGCTTGAGGACGGGCGCGAACGTGACGACGGGGACGCCGGGGCGGCCGAGGCCGTCGTAGACCGCGTCGTTCTCGGCGGAGTAGGTCGATCCGACCGCGGCGAGCGTGCCGTCCTCGACCGCGACCTCGATCGGGTGGCGAGCCACCCGCGATCCTCCCTCCTCCCCGTCCGGATCCCCGACGTCGAGGGCGAAGAATTCGGTCTGGCTGTTCCGCAGGATCTCCTCGGGCGAGCCGTGGCCGATCGGGTGGCGGGGGAAGCGCGGCGCGAAGCGCACCGCCTTCCCCCCCTCGACGACCGTCTCCCCGAGGCCGAGGGCGACGGAGACGATCCCGTCGGCGCCCGTCATCGGCGCCGTCGCGTAGAAGTTGTAGGAGCGGGCGACGCCGGCGAAGTCGGGGTAGAAGCGCGGCCCGTGGCGGGCGCCGACGAGGCGCTGGACGAGC
>CBRGOK010000488.1:0-3600 GCA_967798035.1 uncultured bacterium | reverse complement strand
TCTCCACGAACGTCGCCGAAGGAGGGGTCTGGCCCCTCAACCGGGCGATGGAGTTCCGGTTCAACCAGCCGATCGATCCGGACTCGGTCTCGGCCCAGTCGATCCTCTTCCTCTCCTCGGACGGGATCCCCGTCGTGGGGGCGACCTTCGTCGATCCCTGCTCCGACGGGAAGACCCTCGTCTTCCAGCCGCTCTGCCCGACCGACACGGAGGCGTCGAACGGCGGCCTCCGTCCGGGCGCCTTCAACGCCCTGACGCTCCTCGCGGGCGGGGACCTCGGCGCGGTCCGTTCCACCCACGGCCGCGCGCTCCGGGCACCCGTGACCATCGACTTTCGCTCCCCCGATCCGGCGACCGAGCCCCTCTTCGTCGACGCCCGGCCCGGCGCCCCGCCGTCCCCGAGCGCGGCCGTCTCTTCCCCGCTGGGGCTCAACCTCTTCACCGCGCCCCTCGAGCCGCTCCTCGTCTCCTTCGACCAGCCGATCGATCCCGCGCAGGCGAACCTCGACCTCCTCCTCCTCGAGTTCGAGGATCCTCCCGGCTCGGGGACTTTCCTCGCGATTCCCAGCGTCGCGACGTTCCTCGACAACTGTGCGCTGGCGGAGTGCCCCGCCTTCCCCCGTGCGACCGTCGCGATCGTCCCGCACGGGGTCCTTCCTCCCGACCGCCTCGTCCGGCTCGTCGCGCAGGTGGGGATCCTGGACATCGGCGGGGTCGAAGCGCTCCCGGCCGACGTCGTCCTCGCCACCTCGGTCGTCGAACCCTCGGATCCCGCCCCGTCCGGGGAATCGGACGCCTTCGTCGAGGAGTTCGATACCCCCGGCGACGAGGACACGGCCGAGCCGTTCGAGATCCCCTCCGCCGAGTGGGGCGGCGGCGTCCTCCAGGCCGCCGACCCCTTCGCCGGTTTCGACTCGACCTTCGACTGGGTCGTCTCCGGCGCGGCGATCCTCGACACCTCGTTCGACGTGATCACGAATCCCGTCGGCGATCAGATCGAGGTGGTGGGAGGGATCGTCCGTCTTCGAAACCTCTTCGTCCCCTTCGGCGCGAGGATCGTGGCCCAGGGACCGAACCCCCTCGTCATCGAGGCGAGCGGACGGATCACCGTCGCGGGGGAGATCGCCGTCGACGGCGCGGACGCGAGCTACTCGACAGGCTACAACCCGGCGTACCCGCAGTACGGAGGCGTGGGGGCCTGCGGAGGCGGGAGCGGGGGCGCGGCCTCCCCCAGCTCGACGGGCTCCGATCCCCAGGGCGAGGCCGGCTACGGCCCCGGCAACGCCGAGGACGGGGGTGGAGAGGGAGGGCACGCGAGCTTCGGGACGATCGCTCCGGAGTCCCGGCGGGGTGGGGGTGGCGGGGGAGGGATCCTCACGACGAAGACGCACTCCATCCCCTTCGCCGTCGGCGCGCCGCCCTGGCCCGTCCCCCTCGGCCTGAACGGAGGGAACGGCGGTCCCGCCACGACCGGAGTCAGCGACTGCGTCGACTTCGCTCTCCCCGTCGACGGGGGGGCGTTTGGCCCCGACGTGTTCGTGGACCCCGACCCCACGAACGACTTCTTCGGCCGGCAGTTCGTCGCCGGCGGAAGCCCCCTCGCGGGCGAACTGGCCTCCCTCGTCGCCGGGCAGGGCGGTGGCGGCGGAGGCGACGCCGTCTTCTACAGCGCGGCCACCCCGTCGCCGAATTGCCTCGACAACCCCCAGTGGAACTTGAATCCGGGGGACCGGAAGGGAGGCGGGGGCGGAGGCGGCGCCGGGATCCTGGTCCTCCGCGCCCTCGGCCCGGTCGTGATCAAGTCGACCGGAAAGCTGTCCGCGAAGGGAGGCTCCGGCGGCTTCGGCCAGAGCATCCTCTTCATCAATCCCGCGGGTGGCGGAGGCGGCGGCGGATCGGGGGGGATGATCGTCGTCGAGTCGGCTGACGCGAGCGATCCGGATCCCGGCATTCCCGGGAACCCGAACTTCCCGGCGTCGAGCCTTCCCGGCGGGATCCGGATCGAAGGGACGGGCATCGGCAGGATCGAGGTGAGGGGCGGCGACGGCGGACTCGGCGTGGATGCGTCGAACCAGCCCACGACGATCTGCCGAGGGGGCATGGGAGGCGGGGGGATCGCGCAACTGCACACGGCGCGGGTCAACGTCGCGGACGCGCCCGTCGTCTCGATCGCAGGCGCGAACGTGACGGCCTTCTCCACTCCGACGATCGACCAGGCGGGCAACGGCCACGTCCTGCTGCCTCTCTTCACCCCCCTCTCTCGCGCGCGGTCGCGCTGGATCGACACCGGCCTCGCGACGCTCGGCGCGCTCGCCGGCCCCCTGTACGAGTGGGCGCCGACGTCGGGGAACGCCTCAGACCCCGGCTACCCGCTCGACCCGGACGGCGCGGTGCGGACGGACGCGGCTGGAAACCTCCTCCTCCCGGCGCCGCTCCTGTCCTCGGTCGTCACGATTCCCGTCTCGAACGTCTTCCCGAACGCGGCGATCGTGCCGGGCGTGATCGCCGGGAACCCGGCCGCCCTCCTGCGCGACTCCTTCAACCCGAACGCGGCCCAGGGGACCCTCTTCACGATCGTCGGCGCGTCCACCGACGGCGCGAACACGATCCTCCAGACCGACCCGGCGGAGGGATCGATGACGGCCGTCCTCGGGCCGGGGCCGACCACGTCCGTCCGGATCCATCCGCGGTACTTCCGGGTCGGGACGGGGGGCCTCCCCGACGCGATCCCGCCGGCCCTCAAGGTCCGGCTTCGGTTCGAAGGGGCGGACGCCCTCGACCCGGTGGCGGGCCTCACCGCCCTCTCCCCGAGCCTCGAGGGTCTCGCGGGGAAGCGGTTCGTCCGGTTCACCTTCGACTTCGACATGAACGCCTCCGGTATCGGCGGGCCTCCTCCGGGAGCCGCGCGCCCGGCGGTCCGCCACGTCAAGCTGCCGTTCCGCTTCTGATGCCTCCTGCCCGCGAACGTCGCCCGAGGCCGGGGAGGGGCGGTTACCCGGGCGGGCGTGCGGGCCTATGATCAGAGCCCCTGGAGGAAGGATCCCGATGAGCAGGCGCCGGCTGCGTGCGGGTCCCGGTTCCCTCGCGTCCGCGGTCCTCGCGGCCGCGCTCTGCGCGTGCGGCGGCGGCGGCGGGGGAGGGGGAGGCTCCTCCGCAGGCCAGTTCCGCCTCGTCTCGCTCAATGTCCCGGACGGGGCGGTCTGGCCGCTCAACCGGCGGATCCACTTCTCGTTCAACAAGCCGGTCGATCCCTCCACCGTCTCCTTCAACTCGATCGTCCTCCAGGGGTCGGACGGTGTCCCGGTGACGGGGACCTTCTTCGTCGACCCCTGCTCGGACGGGCTGGGGCTCGTCTTCCAGCCGACCTGCCCCACGGACGCGGCGCTGCTCACGGCGGGGTTCCAGCCCAACGCCATCACCTACACGCTGACCCTCCTCACCGGCGTCGGACCGACGGTCCTCCGCGCCACCGACGGCGACCCGCTCATGGAGGGGGCGAGCGTGGTCTTCCGGACGCCGCTCCCCCCGTTCGAGCCCCCCCCCGCGGACCCCGACCCCGCCCGCCGGCAACAGTCGATCGACGAACTGATCGCGGAGCTG
>CBRGOK010000487.1:0-3603 GCA_967798035.1 uncultured bacterium | reverse complement strand
CCGTCGCCATTGCGACGGGGACGATCCACGGGTTCGTCCGGGACGCGGAAACCGGCTCCGCGGTTCCCCGGTTCGGGCTCTTCGAGTCCGAGAGGGATAGGCCGGAACGCCTTCCCTCAGGTCCAGGTCGCGACGAACGGCTGCGGTGGTTCACTTCCTCGAACGGCTCCTTCAGGCGAGCGGGCCTGTCTCCGGGCTCCTACGTCCTGCTGTTCGTCGCGGAGGGGTATGTCTCCAAGGTGCTCGAGGGGGTGGGGACGGACGGCGACCCCATCGAGGTGCTCCTGACGCGCGAGGGGACGATCCGAGGCGTGGTCGTGGAACGAGGAACGGCCGCTCCCATCGGGGGAGCCACGGTCACGGCGGTCGACCCGGAGTCGAGGCGTTGGCCGAGAGTCGACGTCGATAGCTTCGACGCCGGCGCGACGACCACCGCGGACGGACGCTTCGAACTCCGCGGTCTCGGTCCGGGGAGCGTCGCGGTGTTGGCCCGCCACCCGAGATTCCTTGAGACCCAGTCCGATCCGATCGATCTCCGGCCGCGGCTCGACGCCGAAGGAATCGTCGTCTCGATGTTGCGCGGCGGGGCCGTGGAGGGCCTCGTCGTCCGGCGGGACCGCGCTCCCCTCGACGGCGTCGAAGTCGCAGCCCTGCCAGCCCTGGCGCCGCAGCGAGACAGCAGGGTGGGCAAGAGCGATTCGGAGGGCCGCTTCCGCATCGAGGGGCTGCGACCTGGGCTCTACCGGATCTACGCCGACACGGACCAGGCGTTGGGTAGGTTCCCGACTGCGGACGTCTTGATCGAGGAGGGTCGGACCGCGCGCGTCGAGCTCGTGTCCCCTCCGCAGGGAGGGTGCACGGTTCGGGGCCGAGTCCTTCGTCGCGGGCACCCGATCGACCGCGCCGCGATCCACCTCGAACGGACGGAGGAATCCGATCCTTGGGCTCGGTTCCCTGTGATGGCGTGCTGGGAGTCCGAGACCGACGCGAGCGGAGAGTTCCTCCTCGAAAACGTCCCTCCGGGATCGGCCACCCTATCCGTCGGGTCGTGCGCCTGGTCGACCTTCCCCCTCGTCGTGCCGGCGGCGTCCGAGGTTCGGTTCGCCGTGGCACTTCCCAGCGGGGAGATCGCGGGTCGGGTCCTGCGGGAGCCCGGAGGATCGACCGTTCCCGGAGCCGAGATCGTCGTGTTCCGGCGCGAGGAGGCCGGGTGGGCGTGCGTGGGGTCTGCCCCGACGCTGGGGGACGGGAGCTACCGCCTCCAGGGTCTCGAGTCCGGCGAGTATCTCCTCTTCGCCAAGACGGACGAGGACCCGCAGAAGGTAACTTCCGATCTGGGGCCGGGATATCGGCGCACGGTCGCCGTGACGGAGGGGGAGGTCGCCTGCGTTGACCTGGCCCTGCGGCCGCTCGGCTCGATCATGGTCCGCGTGTTCGGACCCGACGGTCTCCCCGTGCCTCGAGCGGAGGTCCATCTCGCCACGGCGGACCATCCTCCCCCCGGCTTCTTCGTCACCCGCGTGCCGGAAACCCCGGAGCCTGGGGTCTACCGAGCCGACCGGATCCCGGAGGGACGGTACTCGATCGTGGTCTGCGCCGAGGGGCTGGCCGCCAAGGCGAGCGAGGAGGAGTCGATCGGAGCCGCCGAGGATGCGGTCCATCGCGTCGATCTGCTCCCGGGGACTCTCGTGAGCGTGAAGGCGTTCGAGCCCGACGGGGCGGTCTCGTTCTTTCCCAGCGTGGAGTTCGCCGACGAATGGGGCCGGCGATTCTGGGGGGAGACCTCTCCCAGGGGGACATCCGTGGCGATCACGCTTGCGCCGGGGGCATACCGACTGACGGTCGGGGGAGAGTTCCTCGAGAGGACGCTTCCCGTGACCGTCGGCACCTCGAAGCAGCGGATCGTCGTTCCGCTCGGCGAGGGAGGGCGGCCGTGGTAGGGAAGCCGCGAGGAGCGAAGGTCCCCCGCCGAACCCCCCCGGTTGAACCGGCGGCCACCTTCGGTTATCCCTCCGCCGTTTCGAGGGAAAAGAAATGACCCGGAAGATCCCCTGCGACGGCTGCGGCCGCGAGATTCTCGAGGAGAAGGCGATCCCCCTCGTCTGGGGGGAGGAGACGCTCTACTTCTGCTCGAAGGAGTGCGAGCAGAAGCAGAAGGTCCCCGAGCAGATCGAGATCGACCGGGACGACGAACGCGGCGCCTGAGGGAAGGCGACCGGGGTCAGCTCGCGCTCTTCTGCGGGCCCCCTGCGCGACCGGCGAGCTCCCGGATGCCGACCGGGAGCCCGACGAGTCCGAACGAGACCGTCCCCACGATCGCCGCGGCGATGAAGAAGCCCGTGCTATCCGAGCCGTTGACCGCGAGCCCGGCGAGCCCGAGCCCCGCCGCGACCATTACCCCCATCCAGCCGACCCCGACGAGGAACCCGAAGAACCCCCCCACCCGCACGTTCGAGGCCGGGGCCGGCCGGGGGCGCGATCTCTCGGCCCCGACCCCGTGGAGCATCTGCTCCATCTCCTCCTTCGAGACGTTCCCCCTCTCGAGCATCTTCACGTAGAGGTCATGGCGGAGGCGGGCGACCTGGACCTTCCTCCAGGCGATCAACCCCACGGTCAGGACGACGGCGACCCCGACGATCATGAGGAACAGAAGGAGCGTCTCGCTGGAATCCATCGGGGATCTCCGGCCCTCGCCGGGGTAGGCCGGCCATTCGGCGGGGGACCGCGGTTATTGAACCCGGGCCGCCCCTTCCGAGCCACGCCCTCCCCGCCGGCTCACCCGCCGAGGAGGACGGCCCCCCCGTTCACGTCGAGGATCGTCCCGGTGACGTGCCGGGCGAGGTCCGAGGCGAGGAAGAGGACGGCTCCGGCGATGTCCTCCGGCTCGCCGACGCGGCCGAGGGGGATCGTGCCGGCGATCCGGCGCTCCCCACCACCCCGGAGAGAGGAGGCCGTCATGTCGGTCCGCACCCAGCCGGGCGCGACGGCGACGACGCGGACGCCGAGCCGACCGAGCTCCACGGCGAGGGACTTCGTCAGGCCGTGCATCCCCTCCTTCGAGGCGGCGTAGTGGGAGTGGTAGGCCTCCCCCCGGCGGCCCGCCGTCGAGGTGACGTTCACGATCACCCCGCCCCGCTTCATGCGCCGGACCGCCTCGCGGACACAGAGGAAGGTCCCGTAGAGGTTCGGACGCAGGTGGGCGTCGAGGTCCTCGTCCGTCATCGTCCGGATCGGGGCGGGGCGCGCGCGCCAGACGCCGGCGTTGTTGACGAGGAGGTCGAGCCGGCGGCCGAAGGCGCGGTCGAGGGCGCGAAACATCGCGCGGACGGCGCGTGGGTCCGCCACGTCCGCCCGGAGCGCCACGGCCTTCCCGCCGGTCTCCTCGATCGCCCGGACGGCCGAGCGGGCGGCGGCCGCGTCCGCGCGGTAGTTCACGCCGACGGAGGCTCCGGCCCGGGCGAGGAGGATCGCGATGGCGCGTCCGATCCCGCGCGAGCCGCCGGTGACGAGGGCGATTTTCCCAGAAAGGTCGATCTCGACGGCCATGGAAGGTCGCGAGTCTACTCGTCCGGGGTTCGACCCCCGCGGGCGTAGAATCGCCCC
>CBRGOK010000486.1:0-3612 GCA_967798035.1 uncultured bacterium | reverse complement strand
CGAAACAGACGGCCGCGGCGCCGAGGTGCCAGGGTCCGCGTCGCGCCCCCCGGCCGAGCGCGGCCGCGGCGAGGAGGGCGAGGGGAGGGAGCGCGGCGGGAAGTCCGAGCGGCGTCCGGTCGGCGAGGCGCTCGGCGAGGACGAGGAGGGGCATCCCGAGCGCCGCGCACACCGCCGCCCGCGCGGCTCCCCTCTCCCCCGCCGCGAAGGGGAAGGCGAAGAGGGCGAGGCAGACCTCGAGGAACCGGACTCCCCTTCCCGGATCGACCTCTCCGAACGGGGCGGCGTCGGCGAGCACGGCGGCGAGCAGGAGGGAGGGGACCCCCACCCACGCCGCGAGGAATCCGAAGGGGGGAAGCGGGCCCGGGCGCATCCCCGCGGGGCTCTCCTCCCAGGTCTTCAGTGCGCGTCGGCGAGTCGGGAGGAGTCCGTGACGACGACCGGGCGGTCGAACCGAAGGTCGGCCTCCCTCACCCCGGCGAGCCCGGGGTAGGTCGCCTCCACCCGGGAAAGGGCCTCGAGCTTCGCCGCCGTCGAGAGCTCGCCGAACGCCCGCTCCGCCGCGGGCCGGCCCCAGAGGATCCGCGCTCCCCCTTCCGCGAGGAGGACGACGGGGGAAGCGAGGGGGCCGTCCTTCCCGTCCGCGGCCGTGACGTCGATCGCGACGACCCGCGACGGACCTCTCCGCAGGACGAGGGGGCGCACCTCGACCGCCGCCGCCACCCCCGTCTTGACCCTCCGATCGCGCCAAGCCGCGCCGACGCCCGGAGCCTCCCCGAGGTCGCCCCGCGTGGCGAGGAGGCGAGGCAGCGGCGGGAGGTGGACCTCTCTCTCCGGCCCGGGCAAGGGAAGGACCATCCCCTCGTCGTCGAGGAGCGTCATCCCTTCCCCGGCCTCGATCCTCGCCACGGGACGTCGCACACGGATCCGCAGCCGCGCGATGCGCGGGAAGGTCCGGCCCGCCGGCTCGACGGACCGCACCCAGTTGAGGCCCCGCAGGGCCCGCTCCGCCTCCTCCGTCCCCCGGGAGTCGAAGATGGAGAAGGGAGGGAGACCTCGCAGCGCCGCCTGCGCCTCCGCCACCCACTCGGGCGGGAGCCACGGGGGAGCCTCCTCGAGCGCGGCGCGCGTCGGATCGACGAAGAAGGTCGGGCTCCGCGCCGCCGCGTCGGTCGCCGCTCGCCCCAGGTAGAAGACGAGGGTCAGGGCGAGCGCCCCCCCCAGGAGGACCCGGCGGAGCGCGCTCCCCGGAGAAGCGCGCGGCTTGCCCCGCATGGGGACCGCTTTTACAGGCTCCGACCCTTCCGGCCAAGGCCGCCCCTTGAACGGCGCCCCCGTCTCCCTACCTTTCCTCCGACCCCGGGGATGGGGAGCCATGCCGGTCGAGACCTTCAAGGGGTTCGTCCTGAACCCGTTCCAGCGCCGGGCGGTCGAGTCGATCCGCCTCGGGCGCTCTGTCCTCGTCTCCGCCCCGACCGGCGCCGGGAAGACCCTCGTCGCGGAGTACGCCGTCCACGACGCTCTCGCCCGCGGACGGCGGGCGATCTACACCGCGCCGATCAAGGCCCTCTCGAACCAGAAGTACCGCGACTTCCGGGCCGACCCGGAGGTCGACGTCGGGATCATGACCGGGGACGTGACGATCCATCCCGGGGCCCGCCTCCTCCTCATGACGACGGAGATCCTGCGGAACACGATCTTCGACGACCCCGAGCGCCTCGAGGACGTCGACTTCGTCGTCTTCGACGAGATCCACTACATGGACGACCTCGAGCGGGGGACGGTCTGGGAGGAGACGATCCTCTTCGCCCCCGCCTCGATCCGGTTCGTCGGCCTCTCGGCGACGATCTCGAACCTCGAGGAGTTCGCCGATTGGCTCCGCTCCGTCCGCACCCAGGAGCTCGAGGTCGTCGCCTCGAAGAAGCGGCCGGTGCCCCTGCGCCACTTCCTCTTTCATCCCTCGATGGGGGTCCTCAAGGTCGAGGACCGCCGCCGGGCCCTTTCCCGCTCCCGCTCCCACCTGCGCAACGGTCACCGCGGGGAGCGGGAGAGCAAGCGCCTCCTCGACGACCTCCAGAAGAAAGGGGGCCTCCCCGCCCTCTGCTTCTGCTTCAGCCGCCGCGAGGTCGAGCGCCGCGCCCAGGGGAATGCCTTCCGCGACCTCCTCACCCCCGAGGAGCGAGCCCGCGCGGAGACCCTCGTCGACGAGATCTGCGCCACCTTCCAGATCGAGGCGACCCCGGAGCTCGAGGAGCTGCGCCGCCTCGCGCGGCGCGGAATCGCCTACCACCACGCCGGGATGCTCCCCCTCCACAAGGAGCTGGTCGAGCGCCTCTTCACCTCGGGCCTGATCCGACTCCTCTTCGCGACGGAGACCTTCGCCCTCGGCATCAACATGCCGGCCCGCTCCGTCGTCTTCCACTCGCTCCGGAAGTTCGACGGGATCTCCTTCGGCTACCTCGGCGCGCGCGACTACTGGCAGATGGCCGGCCGCGCCGGCCGGCAGGGGATCGACGACGAGGGCCTCGTCTTCACGGTCATCGACGCGCGCGACCTGCGCGAGGCCCCCTTCGACCGGCTCTTCAGCGGGACCGTCGAGCCGATCCGTTCCCGCTTCAACCTCTCCTATTCCACGCTCCTGAACCTCCACGAGCGCCTCGGGGAGCGGATCTTCGAGGCGTGGGAGCGCTCCTTCAACGCGTTCCAGTTCCGCGACCTCGGCCCGCGCAAGGCGGACAAGAACCGCGAGAAGCAGCTGCGACTCCTCCACGCGAAGCTCGACCTCCTCCGCGAGCTCCACTACCTCGACGCGGCGGGGATCCTCGACCGCGGCTCGATCGCCCGCCGGATCAATGGCTACGAGCTCCAGTGGACGGAGATGCTCTTCGAGGGGGTCCTCGACCCGATGCCCCCGGTCGCCCTCGCCGCGACGGCCGCCGCCCTCGTCTACGAAGAGCGCCCCGGCGACGAGTTCGGGCGGCTCGATCCCCGCCTCCTCGGGGTCCACCGAGAGCGCGCCGACGCGATCGTCCAGCGTCTGATGGCCCTCGAGGGGAAGCACGGCATCCCCGACTCGATCCGCACTCCCTCCTGGCGTCTCGCCCCGGTCCTCGACGCCTGGATGAGCGGCAAGCACCTCGAGGAACTCGGCGAGTTCGCGAACGTCCCCGCCGGCGACCTCGTGCGGGTCTTCCGGATGACGATCCAGCTCCTCCGCCAGCTCCGGAAGGCCCTCCCGCCCGAGTACGCCCTCCACGAGGCCCTCGGCCTCGCGATCGAGCAGATCCACCGCGACGAGGTCGACGCGCGGAGCCAGCTGGAGCTCGGGTAGTCCCCCACGCTGGGACCGCGAGAGCCCGCTTGACGCTTCGCGCCCGACCTTCGTAGAGTCCCCGCCGGTCGATGGACGCCGGCAGGGCACGCGGCGTCCGGCTCTCGGTCGCTCGGGCGCGATGATGGATAAGGACGATCGCGCGAGGTCGCTCGTTCCGATGACCGGAGGCCTCCCGTCCGGCGGGAGGTCCTGGGGTTCTCCGTCCGCCGAAGCGCGCGCGGCTCCGTCCGACTCGTCCGTCCCTCCGACCGAGCCTTCCTCAACGCTCCAGGTGCACG
>CBRGOK010000485.1:0-3629 GCA_967798035.1 uncultured bacterium | reverse complement strand
GCGTGATCCCCCCCTCGAGGAGGGCGAGAAGCCGTTCGACCAGCTCGAGACGGACGCCGCTCCTCCCCTGCGCGAGGGTCTGGATGCGGAGGAGGAGGGCGAGGCGCGCCACCCCCTCCGGGAGGGGCTCCCCCGTCCCGCAGGCGTGGGAGAGGAGGAGGTTGCGCTGCAGCGTCCGCGCGTCGGCTTCCGAGATGCGGACGCGGGCGAACCGTCCGAACCCCGTGTTCACGCCGTAGACGACCTGCCCCCCGGCGATCCGCGTCTCGAGGCCCCGGCGCGCCGCGGCGATCCTGCGGCGCGCCTCCTCCGCGAGGGTCACGCGGACCCCTTCCGCGCGGAGGACCGGCGCCAGCTCCTCGAGGGTGAGATCGCGGCCGCCGAGCTCGATCGCGTGCAAGAGGGAGACCTCGCCGGCGTCATTCTGGCGAGCGCCGTCCCCGGCGCCAGTTCGATTGCCGGTCCCTTCCGGCGTCCCTAGACTCGATCGGCCCGAGCGCCCCGACGCGCTCCCGCGGGTGGCTCCCCATGGCGATTGCCCGGACTTTGCTCCTCCTCGGAGGGGCCGCATCCACGACGCGGGCGCAGTTCACCCCGATCGCGGTCCCCTCGACCTTCGGCTACACGGAGCGGCTCATGTTCGGGGACCTCGACGGGGACGGCGACCTCGACGTCGTCCTCGCGAACGGAGGGGACTTCGGGAACGACGTGAACCGCGTCTGGGTCAACCTCGGAGGGCTCCAGGGGGGGACGATCGGTTCGTTCGCCGACGAGACCCCCACCCGGTGGACCGGGATCCTGGACGACAGCCGCGATGTGGAGCTCGTCGACATCGACGCCGACGGCGACCTCGACGCCTACATCGCGAACACCTCGACCGTGAGCGCGCAGGGCAACCGCTGGGTCGTCAACATGGGGGGCGCGCAGGGGGGGACGGCGGGGTACTTCCAGGACCAGACGATCGCCCGGTGGGTCGGGCTCGGGCAAGGGCCGGGACCCGGCCACCCCTACGCGTCCTCCGTCGCGCCGGGACTCCTCGCCGGCCTCTCCATCCTCGGGGGCTTCAAGGACTGGTCCTGCGAGTGCGGGTTCGGCGACGTCGACAACGACGGGGACATGGATCTCCTCCACGCCTCCTACGGCAACGCCTTCAACGGGAACGCCCCGACGCGCATCTTCCTGAACGACGGGGCCGGCTTCTTTTCGGAGTTCAACCCCTCCGGGTTCCAGCTCTCGGGGGACTCGATCGCGAACGGGAACCCCGGCCTCTGGTGCGAGGGGACGCAGCTGAACGGCACGACGGACATCACCGGGACGAACTGCGACATCGCGACCCACCAGCTCGCCGCGATGTTCGCCGATCTCGACAACGACCTCGACCTCGACATCTTCCTCGGGTCGCGCAACACCCAGCCGCGCGCCTACTTCAACCGGCTGCAGGAGACCGGGAGCCTCCTCTGGCGCGACATGACCGCCTTCGTCTACATGGCGAGCGCCGTCGGGGCGAACAACTACGAGCAGAACCTCGCCGACCTCGACAACGACTTCGACCTCGACGCCTACCTCCTCGACTACGGCACCGCCGCCGACTCCCTCACGGATCTCGTCGCCTTCAACAACGGGGCGGGGAAGCTGGTCAACTTCACGACCCTCCCCGCCTCCTCCGGGAGCGACAACGAGCCCGACTTCATCGACTTCGACAACGACGGGGACATGGACCTCGTCGTCTCGGCGTTCAACCTCGCCGACCGGATCTACGTGAACGGGCCGCCGATCGGGACCTTCTCGGTCCTCCCGGGGCTCCCTCCGGTCCCGGGGATCACCCTCGACGTGGACGTCGCGGACTGGGACAACGACGGGGACTACGACGCCGCCTGGGCGGTGGACCAGGGGGGGAACGAGGTCTTCCTGCGCAACGACACGACCTCGAACGACCTGACCCCGCCCGCGCTGAAGCGCCTCGAGGCGGCAACCGACAGGGTCGCGGGCGCCGCCCCGACGGTCGTCCGAGTCCAGGTCTACGACAACTCCCCCCTGTACCAGGCGGGCCGGGACGCGACGAGCCTCAAGGTCGCGGTGAATGGCTGCCCCATGCCCGACCGGCCGATGCGGTACTCGGGCGGGCAGATCTTCCGGGGGACGATCCCGGGCTGGTACGCCGGGACGATCTCCTACTCCGCCGTCTCCGTGGACGAGCATGGCAACGCGGGCTCCTCGACGACCCTCGCCGGCGCGCCGGACGCGAAGGTCTACGTCGCGAGCGGGAGCACGAACACGCTTCCCTACGGGCCGGGCACGGCCGGGACCGGGGGCCTGGTTCCGGGCCTCTTCGCCAACGGGCCGGCGGTCGGCGGCAACCTCGACTTCGCGCTGGCGGTCGTGCAGGGCCTCCCCTCCGGCGCGGGGTTTCTCGTCCTCGCGCTCGGCTCCCAGGTCCCGCCGATCCAGATCCTCGGCGCCAACGTGAACGTGGCGTTCGTCCCCCTCTTCTTCCCCCTCCCGGCCGCGCTCGACGCGGCCGGCCGTGCGGCGATCGTGCTCCCCGTGCCGGCGGGGACTCCGGCGGGATCCGTCTTCGCCCAGTACGTCGGGCTCGATCCGGGAGCCGCGGGCGGCTTCTCGTCCTCCGCCGGTCTCCAGATCGACTTCTGATCTACTCCGGCACCCGGATCTCCCGGGTCGACCCGATCGGGACGTCGGGCTGGGAGAAGACGGTCTTCCCCCCGAGCCGGACCTTCACCTCGTAGAGCCCCGGCTCGAGCCCGCCGAGCACGAACGCGTCCTCTGCGGCGAGCGCCACCTCCGGCTTCGCCGAGGCGTTGAGGGTGAGGGCGACCCTGCGCGCGCGCGGAGCCGGGAAGGAGACGACGAGCTTCCCTCCCTCCGGGAACGCACCCTCCTTGAAGAGGACCAGCCCGCCGATCTCGGCCTTCGCGCCGGGGATCGCGCGCTCGAGCGGCCGGTAGCCCGGCGCCGTGACGACGAGCCAGCGCCACCCCTCCCCCTCCCCCGTCCCGAGGACGAATCTCCCCTCCCCGTCCGTCTTCGCCGTGCTCTTCAGGTCGGCGGGGGGGGTGGCCACGTAGGCGTTGAGGGTTCCCCCCGCCCCGGGCAGGGCGGCGACCGTCTCGCGGAAGAGATCGGCGACCTCGAGGGAGACGCTCGCGCCGGCGAGGGCCTTCCCCGTCTCCCCGTCGAGGACGCGCCCCCGGACGGGACGAACCGGATCGAACTGGAAGGAGGCGGGCACGATGTTGCGCTCCCCGTCCTCGCGGAGGAAGACCGTCCGCATCGGGGGCTTCGCCCGGGAGTAGGGGTGGAAGGCGCGCACGCGCAGGAGCTTCCGGAGGGGGACCCCGGGGATATCGAACGGGCCGTTCCCCGGGATCTCGAGGCGGCCGAACTCCTCGAAGGGGAAGGTCCGGTCGATCGGCGGCGTGTCGGGGACGAGGGCGAGGAAGGGGGCGCCCCCCTCGACGGGGGAGCCGCGCGTCTCCCCGAGGAGGGTGCCGGCCGGCTCGAGGACGAGCCGGATTCGATCGAGATCGATCCCCGCGGCGACCTCGAGGGGGGCGCGCAGCGGCGCGAACCCCTTCGCCCGGACGTAGACGATGCCCGCACCGGGGGTG
>CBRGOK010000484.1:0-3638 GCA_967798035.1 uncultured bacterium | reverse complement strand
CCCGAAGGCGCGCAGCGTGCGGGGCGTCCGCGGCGAACCCCGCGGAAACTGGCGGAGGGTGCAGGATTCGAACCTGCGGACCCTTTCGGGTCAACGGTTTTCAAGACCGCCGCATTCGGCCGCTCTGCCAACCCTCCGGCTCGATCCTCGGCCCAGGAGCGGGGCGATCCCCTCACGGGATCGTCGCGCTCTCGATGACCGACTCCTCCGCGAAGATCGGCGCGTGCAGCCGGACGGCGAGCGCGATCGCGTCGCTCGGCCGCGCGTCGATCCGGTGCGCGTCCCCGCCCCGCCGCACGTGGACCTCGGCGAAGAAGGTCTGGTCGCGCAGGTCGTTCACGACGATCCGCTCGACGTTCGCGCCCAGGGCGGCGAGCGTCCGCGCGAGGAGCTCGTGCGTCAGGGGGCGGGGCGTCCCCTTCTCCCTCACCTGACGGTCGATCTCGCTCGCCTCGAACGTCCCGATGACGATCGGGAAGCGCCGCCCCCCCCCTTTCTCCTTGAGGAAGATGTAGTGGTGGTCGGAGGTGTCCCGGTAGACCACCTGGGCCAACTCCATCTCGACGAGGGGCATCAACGGCCCATTCGACTTGCCCCCCCTCGGGTCTGTCAATCCCGCCGGCTTGAACCGCGACCGCGCGATCGGTTCCATGTCCCCGTGCGGTCGCGCCGGTACCCGGAGAACCCGCTTCTCCTCGAGCTCTGGCGGGGGGAGGCGGTCGAGTCCCGGCACCGCGGCGCGTGGGTCGCCGTTCGGGAGGGGGAGGTGATCGCGGCCCGCGGCGACGCCGAGCACGCCTACTTCGCCCGCTCGGCGGCGAAGCCCTTCCTGGCGCTCCCCTGGATCGAGAGCGGGGCGGCCGACCGCTTCGGCTGCGTCCCCGAGGAGGTCGCGCTCGCCGTCGCCTCGCACAACGGCGAGGACGTCCACGCCCGGACCGCCGCGTCGCTCCTCGCCCGCGGGGGATTCGGCGAGGGGGACCTGCGGTGCGGGGCCCACGCCTCCCTCGAGCCGTCCGTCGCGGCCGAGCTCGCCGCGGCGGGGACGCGCCCCCATCCCCTCCGCCACAACTGCTCGGGCAAGCACGCCGCGATGCTCCTCCTCGCCCGGCACCTCGGCGAGGACCCGGCGCGCTACCTCGATCCGTCCTCCCGCGCCCAGCGCGAGATTCGGCAGGCGTCGGCTCAGATGTGCGGCGTCCCTGCCGAGGAGGTCGGCCTCGCGCTCGATGGCTGCTCGGCGCCGACGCCGCGTCTTCCTCTGCGGGGGATCGCCCTCGGCTACGCCCGGCTCACGACGCCGCAGGGTCTGCCGCCGGGCCGGCGGGAGGCGTGCGAGAGGATCGTCCGGGCCGCGGCGGCGCACCCCGACCTGCTCGCCGGCCGCAACCGCCTCGACTCCGCCCTCCTCCGCGCGACCCGGGGCCGCCTCTTCCCGAAGGTCGGGGCGGAGGGATTCCAGGCGGTCGGCGTGGTGGGGGGGTCCTCCGGGCTCGCCCTCAAGGTCGACGACGGCTCCTCCCGAGCCCTCGCTCCCCTCCTCCTCGCCATCCTGCGGCGGCTCGGGTGGCTGACCCCGGAGGAGGTCGAGTCTCTCGGTCCGCTTGCCGATACGGTCCTGCGCAACCACGCCGACCTCCCCGTCGGCGAGGTGCAGGTCTCCCCGTGAGTCCCTCCTCCCGCACCCCGGAGCATCCCGTGCGACTCGAGGTCGTGCGCTCGATCCCCCGACTCCCGGTCCGCCCCCTCGACTCGCACAAGGGGGACTACGGGCGGGTGCTCGTCGTCGCCGGCTCGGTCGGCATGGCCGGCGCCGCCGCGCTGTGCGCCGACTCGGCGCTGCGGTGCGGTGCGGGGTGCGTGCACATCGCCCTCCCCGAGCCCCTCGCGCCGGTGCTGGCGGTCAAGACGACCTGCCCGACCATCCTCCCCCTCCCGGCCACGCCCCGCGGGGCGATCGCCCCCTCGGCGGCCCCCCCCCTCCTCGATCTCTCGACGCGGTGCGACGCCGCGGCGATCGGCCCCGGGCTCTCGACCGACGACGGGCCGGCCGCGCTCCTCCACACCCTGCTGCCGGGCCTGCGGATCCCGGTCGTCCTCGACGCGGACGCCCTCACGCTGATCGGGCCCGAGCACGGCAGGCTCTCCGCGAGGCCCGCGCCGACCGTGCTCACCCCTCATCCCGGGGAGATGTCGAGGCTCACGGGAACCTCCTCCCCGGAGATCAAGGCGGATCGCGAGAAGTTCGCCGTGGCCCTCGCCCGGCGCACGCGGGGGGTCGTCTGCCTCAAGGGACGGGCGACCGTCGTCACGGACGGCGCGAAGATCTACCGCAACCAGACGGGGAACCCGGGGATGGCGACCGGGGGATCGGGCGACGTCCTCACGGGGGCGATCGGCGCATTCCTCGCCCGCGGCCTCCCCGCGTTCGACGCCGCGGTCCTCGGGGTTTATCTTCACGGCCTCGCCGGGGACCTCGCGGCCCTGCGCGTCGGCTTCGAATCCCTCATCGCGACGGACATTCTCGAAAGCCTCCCCGAGGCCTTCCTCCGGTCGGGTCGAAGCGCGCGACGGCTCCTCTCCGGGGCCCGGCGCGCGCGACGTTGACAGGCCGACCCTCCCTCCTCCCCTTCCTCGCCGCGCTCGGGACCTCCCTCGGCCCGGGCGGAGTCCCTGATCCCCCGGCGGGGGACGCCGCCGCCCAGGTCCGGTGGGCCCTCGAGCGCATCGGCGATCCCGCCGACCCGAGGGCGAGGGAGGCCGGGACGCGACTCCTCCTCGGCGTCGAGGAGAGCGCCTCCGTCCCGGCGCTCCTCGCGGCGACCGCCGCCCCGTCGTGGCGGGCTCGCGTGCGGGCCTTCGCTCTCCTCGCCGCCCTCGGGAAGGGGGTGCCGCCCGAGAGGCTGCAGGAGGGCCTGCGGAGCGAGAACCGGGCGGTGCGTGCGGCGGCCCTTCGCGCGGTCGCGCTCCCCATCGATCCGCGCCTCGCCTCCGACGTCGCCCGGCTCCTCGACGACCCGTTGCACGACGTCCGGATGGAGGCCCTCCGCGCCGCCCTGCGCCTCCGGAGTCGCGACGGTCCGGACCTGGCGGGGGCCGTTCGCGCGCGCGTCCTCGACCCCGACCCCGCCGTCCGGCTGGAGGCCCGACGCACCCTCCTCGCCTGGCCGGAGGAACCGCCGGGGATCGCGGGGGTCCTCGGCGTTCCGGACGGGGAGGGCGTCCAGGAAACCCTACGCGCGCTCCTCGAGGCCGAGGAGCCGCCGGGCTGGCTCGCCCCGCGGTGCGCGAGCCTCGCCCGGGAGGAGCGCATGGGGGAGGGAACTCGCCGCGCGGCCGCGGCGTGCGCCCTCCTCGCAGGAGACCAGTCGCCTCCCGCCGTCGCCTGGGCGATCTCCGGGGCCCTCCTCGCCGAGGAGACGTGGCTCGCCGACGGCTGTTCGCGCGCGCTCCGGCGCCTCGGCGGGGCGGCGGGGGAGCCCCTCTCCCTCGCGATGTCCGGACCGGGAGTCGACCTCCCTCGGTTCCGCACCGCCCTCTCGATCCTCGCCGACGCGGACCCCGGCGAGGCCCGCGGGCGTCTCTCGCTCCTGGAAGCGCTCCGGGGGGACGCCGAGCGCGAGAGCGGCCCTCTCCGG
>CBRGOK010000483.1:0-3639 GCA_967798035.1 uncultured bacterium | reverse complement strand
GGGGAGGCGCTGCCGTGCCGCCCCCCATCCAGGAGGGAGTGGGGGAGGACGGCGCGGATGCGGTCGGGGTGGCGCCGGCGATCCAGGCCGGGGTGGGGGTGGTGGGAGCGGGAGCCGAAGCGCTCCCCCCCGAGACCTTGGCAGGGGTCGGAGAGGCCGGTGCGGAAGCGGACGGGCTGGCTCCCGCGATCCAGGCGGGGGCCGGCGACGTCGCCGCGGGGACCGCCGGAGCGGTCGCGGGCGCGTGCGCCGGCGTGGACGGAGACGAGGGAGGCGCCGAAGCGGCGGGAGAAGCCGGGCCCGTGCCCTTCATGCGCTGGAGGAGGGCCTTGTTCTTCAGCTTCGTGACGGAGGGCTGCCGTGAAGCCGCCTGCGCCGCCGCCGCCGCCATGGCCGCCGCCGCGCGGGCGGCCTCGAGGCCCTTCTTGAGGGAGTCGAGGACCTGGCGATTCGAGGCCTTGTTGCCCCTCCGCTTCTTCGCGCCCGGGGCGGGCTTCGGGCCCCGGCCGAGACGCCAGCGGGCCTCGTCGCGGCCGATCTCGGTGACCTGAGTGGGGTCGTCGACGGCGATGGCGAGGTTCGGGTCCCGCAGGCGCCAGCGCCGGCGCTTGCGGGTAGGTCCCGACCCCATCAGGCCCGTGATGGAGACCCAGCGCCCCTCCCACGCCTGGTCCGGGTCGCTCTCGGAGGCGAACCGGCGCAGCGCCTCCTCCCACATCTCGACCCGCACGGCGTCCGCAAACTTTTCGCCGAGGAGGAGGGCGAGGCTCGTCGGCGTGCCCTTCTTCGAGTTCCGGACCTTGACGTCGAGCACCTGGCCGACGATCTCGACGCGGTCCCCCTCGTCGGCGGGGGTCCTCTCCCAGTCGGCCGCGTCGACGACCGGGAAGGCGCCGATGTAGACGGGCCCCGCCGCGGGGCGGGAGACGGCGGCGCGCTTGGAGGGGATGGCGACCCCGGAGCGGAAGTCCTTGAGGGTGGGGACCTCCTCGATCGGTGCGGCGCAGATCCGGGCGAAGTGCTCGGACCGGGTGCGCACCCCCTCGTCGGGCAGGCGGGCGAGGGCCTGGAAGAGGGTCGAGTACTCCGGCTCCATGAAGTCGTTCGCCGTGAAGAGAAGGTTCTCGCCGCTCCCGAACTTCTCGTAGAGCTCGGGCTCGAGGCGCAGGGCGTCGAAGGAGAGGTCGAGGACGATGAAGGAGAAGCGGTCCATCTCGGGCCCGAAATGCTTCGACGTCCGGCCCGGGTGCTGGAAGTGCTTGTGGCCGATCTCGACGCCGTTGCCCCTCGTCATCCCCGGGACGAACATCCCGTCGTAGTCGACGAGGCGCAGGCCGCCGCGCTCGACGATGACGTTCCCGTTCTGGAGGTCGCCGTGGGCGAGGCCCGCCTTGCGCAGCGCCTCCTCGAGGTCCTCGAAGTGGCGCTGGAGGGCGCCGAGGCGCTTCTTGTCCTCGTAGGAGTTCTCGAGCGCGGGGCCGAGCGTCTCCCCCTCGGCCCACTCCATCTTCACGATCGGGTAGGCCGCCCCGCGGACGCGCATCCCCTGGTGCTGGTACTCGAACTCGACGAAGTAGGAGAGGCGCGCCTTCCCGAGCGCGCGGTGGATCTGGTCGTAGCGGGCGTCGAGGTCGGCGGTCGACTTGTGGAAGCAGCGGACCGCGTAGGACTTCTTGTTCTTGCAGTGGACGCGGTAGGTGATGGCGAAGGAGCCGCCGAGGGCGAGGGGGAGCCCGAGGGCGTTGCGCTCCACCTCCCCCTTCTGGAGGAGGGGGTCGGTGAAGGCGATGCGCGGGGCCTGGACGGCCTCGTTGTACTGGTCAGGCGTCGGGAGAGGCATCGTTCCATCCGAGGACGACCAGCGTCGAATCGTCCGTCCGCATCCGCCGGTTCTTGCGCTCCTCCACGACGAGGTCGCGCAGCTCCTCCTCCCTCTGGATCGCGAGGAGCGTCCGCAGGCGCTCCGGGGTCTTCTCCCCGTGCAGGAGCCACGCCCCGAGGGCGTCGGTCATGCACAGCACGCGCCCCTCGCGCAGCCCCGTGAGCTTCCAGTTGCGGTGGAGCGGCCCCGACGGCTCCTCCCGGCACAGGGACCGCAGCGCCGAGGCGATGTCGATCCCCCCGAGGCGGTTCAACGCCGCGCGCGTGCAGAGGAGGTGGGGCCGCTCCGCGAACTGCGCGGCCGTCGTGTACGGGAAGGAGGACACGAGCGCCCCCTCGGCGGCGAGGACGGCGATCGAGTCCCCCGTCCCGAGCACGAGGGCCTGCCCCGGCTGCTCCCCGGCCCGCACGGAGAGGAACGTCGCGAAGCTCCCGCGCGCGAAGGAGGCCTCCTCCGCCCACGACATCCCCTTCGCCTTGCACCAGTCCTCGTAGACGTTGATGCAGTGGCGCAGCGCCTGGCAGAAGGCGCGGGGTTTGCGTGGGCGGAGCTCCAGACCCACCCCGACGAGGACGCGCGACCACAACCGCGAGTTGAACGACTCGCTCGCCCCGTCGCTCACCACGTAGAGCTGACGGGCGTCGTCGCAGCCGAACGCGTCCTCGTTCTGCTCCGGGGCGGAAGGGTCCTTCGAGACGGAGGCCGCGAACCTCTTCCGGAGCACGCGCCGATCGCGCGGATCTAGCGCAGCTCGCTCGCGCGCGTCCCGATGTCGAAGAAGTCGACGATCCCCTCGGTCCCGACCTTGTAGCCGAAGAACCGCGAGTCGGGGGAGGCGGTGTACCCCATCTGGGTGGCGAACTTGACGAGGTGCTCCGGGAGCGGCGAGGACATCCGGAAGAGCCGCCGCGAGTGGGCGTCGGGCAGCGACTTCTCGTCGTTCGGGAACATGATCCCGGTCCCCTCGGAGGCGTCGATGTGGAGGTTGAAGACGAGGACGTTGCCGTCGTCCGTCGCGATCTCATGGAGCTGGCGGCCGATCTCCTCGGGGTCGCCGTCCGTCGACTCGCCGTCCGAGACGTGGATCACGGTCGGCGGGTAGGAGCCGGGGTGGGCGTCGCACCACTCGACGAGGGCCGCCGCCGCCTGGCGCATGGCCTCGCACATCGGGGTGCCGCCCGCGCTCTTCGGCTCGAACCAGACGGGGAACTTGATCGGCTGCTCGACCAGGCCGCCCGCCCCGTCGTCCATCTTCTTCGTGCGCTCCTCGACGCGAAGCGGGTTCGCCGCCACGTCGCCGAGCGCCTGGAGGACGCTGCCCGTGCCCTCGCCGTCGAAGCCGGAGCCGACGCCCTTGCCGCCGTAGGCGATCACGCCGACGTCGAAGTAGTTTCGCACGCCGTCGGACTTGGTCGAGCGGACGATCAGGTTCGCGAGGGTCTTGTTGAGGACGTCCGCGACGAAGTCGGCCTTCGTGATCCCCGACGACATCTTGTCCTTCATCGATCCGGACTGGTCGAGCACGAAGAGGAAGGCAGTGGCCTGCTTCCGGCTGATCTCTGCCGTGTAAGGCATGGTGTCTCCTGGTCTGGTCCTTGTCTCGGTCTGGAGGACGGGCGGTAAAAATCGGCGGACGGGGCCGGGAACTTGAGCGCCTCGAGGTCGGGGGAGGGGGCCGCGGGGAGCCTCGGGCCGGTCCCGCCTCCTGTGCGGGATCGACGCGTGCTTCCACCGCGGTCTTGTCCCAGATCGAGGCC
>CBRGOK010000482.1:0-3668 GCA_967798035.1 uncultured bacterium | reverse complement strand
AGCTCCATCACCGCGGCGCGCCGCTTCGGGTAGCGCGCGACGGCCCCCTCCCACGCCGCCCGCATCGCGGGGTCGAGCTCGAAGCGCGCCGAGGCGGCGACCGCCATCGCCCCCCCCGTGTGGGCCGGCGGGGGGGCCGAGCCGGGGGAGGAGAGGCGCGCGGAGAGGGGCCGGACCGCCTCGCTCACCGGTCGACCTCCCCCATGACGAAGTCGAGGCTGCTCGTGATCGCCACGATGTCGGAGAGGCGCCGCCCGACGGCCATCGGCGCGAGGGCCTGGAGGTTGACGAAGGAGGGGGAGCGGATGAAGCAGCGGTGCGCCGCCCGATCCCCCTTGCTCACGAGGTAGAAGCCGAGCTCCCCCTTCGGCGCCTCGACGGCGGCGTAGACCTCGCCGGGGGGCACGCGCAGGTCGGTCACGACCTTGAACTGGTGGATCAGCTCCTCCATCGAGGTGAGGGAGCGGACCTTGGGCGGAAGGACGTAGCGGCGGTCCTCGGCGAAGACCTCCCCCCCGGGCATCCGCTCGAGCGCCTGCTCGACGATCCGCAGGCTCTGGCGCATCTCCTCGACGCGGATGAGGTAGCGGTCGTAGGCGTCCCCGTTCGTCCCGACGGGGACCTCGAAGTCGTAGTTCTCGTAGCCGAGGTAGGGGAGGTCCCTGCGGAGGTCGAACCGGACCCCCGACCCCCGGAGGTTCGGCCCGCTCAGGGAGAGGGCGACCGCCTGCTCGGCGGAGATCGTCCCCACCC
Source organism: uncultured bacterium (assembly GCA_967798035.1). Classification (GTDB taxonomy): domain Bacteria; phylum Planctomycetota; class UBA1135; order UBA1135; family JAKEFM01; genus JAKEFM01. The sequence continues at coordinate 2,915 of CBRGOK010000482.1, read as the reverse complement.
CCTTCGTGCGCGCGACCCAAATCGGGTTGCGGGTGAGGAGCGCCTCGTACTCGTCGAACCGGGCGGGGAAGTCCCGCACGATCTCGCGGAGCATCGGGATCGCCTCCCCCTCGAGGTCGGCGATCACCCCCCCGAAGCGGATCGCTTCGGGGTTCATCCGGTGGCCGATCAGCCGGTCGAAGAGGTCGTAGATCCTCTCCCGCTCCTTGAACGTGTGGAAGAAGACCGAGACCGCCCCGAGGTCGATCGCCGTCGTCCCGACGAAGATCAGGTGGGCGCCGATCCGCGACAGCTCCGCCAGGATCACGCGGATCGCCCGCCCCCGCGGCGGGACCTCGAGCCCCATCAGCGCCTCGACGGCGAGGGCGTAGGCGACGTTGTTCCCGATCGACTGGGTGTAGTCGAGGCGATCCGTGTGGGGGAAGAACTTGTGCCAGCCGAGGGACTCGGCGGTCTTCTCCTTGCCGCGGTGGAGGTACCCGACGACCGGCTCGGCGGCGAGGATCGTCTCCCCGTCGAGGGTGAGGACGATCCGGAGCACGCCGTGGGTCGCGGGGTGCTGAGGCCCGAAGTTGATCGTCATCGCCTCCCCGTGGACCGGGTCCTCGGCGACCTCGAAGAGCCTCGTCTCGACCGCCAAGGGGCTATTCCCCCTCCCTCGGGCGCACCACGCGGTCCCGCTCCCACTGCCGGTAGAGCCGGTCGGGCTCGATCCCCTCGAGGGGGAAGTCCTTGCGCAGCGGATGCCAGCCGTAGGCCTCGGGCATCAGGATCCGGCGCAGGTCGGGGTGCCCCTCGAACCGGATCCCGAAGAGGTCGAAGACCTCGCGCTCCATCCAGTTCGCGCCGGGCCAGACCGGGACGAGGGAGGGGACTTCCTCCCCCTCCCCGACCGCGCAGCGCAGCCGCGCGCGGCGGGCGTTGCGGTGGCTGTGGAGGACGGCGACGACGCGGAAGCGGGGGACCTCGGGGAGCTCGTCGGTCGCCGTGACGCAGACGCAGTAGTCGAAGGCGAGGACGGAGTCGAAGCGGAGCGAGGCGGCGAGCACGCGCCAGCGCTCCCTCGGGACCTCGAGGACGGGCATGTCCTTCCCTTCCCGCAGGGCCGCCGCGTGCCCCGTCCCCGTCTCCGAGGAAGGGGTCGGGGGGAGCCGCGGCGAGCGTCGGCGTCCCGGAGGGCGTCGGCGCCCGCTCCTCGGTCACGTCCGGGCTCCCGCGGGGGCGGCTCTCCGGAAGACCCGCTCCTTCTCGATCTTCCCCTGGAGCTTCACGATCGCGTCGATCACGGCGTCGGGGCGCGGCGGGCAGCCCGGGACGTAGACGTCGACCGGGAAGAGGAGGTCGATCCCCCGGACGACCGCGTAGGAGGTGTACATCCCCCCGGCCGAGGAGCAGACCCCCATCGCGATCACCCACTTCGGCTCCGGCATCTGGTCGTAGATCGTCCGGGCCGCCTCCGCCATCTTCCAGGTGAGGGTGCCGGCGACGATCATCAGGTCGGACTGGCGCGGCGAGAACCGCAGGGCCTCGGCGCCGAACCGCGCGAGGTCGAAGCGCGGCCCGACCATCGCCATCAGCTCGATGCCGCAGCAGGAGAGCCCGAGCGGCATCGGCCAGAGGGAGTTCTTCCGTCCCCAGTTCGCGATCGCCTCGATGGTCGTCGTGAGGACGCCCGCCTCGGCGAGGCTCGTCCCCTCCCTCAGGCTTCCCACTCGAGGGCTCCCTTCTTCCAGGCGACGGCGAGCCCCGCGCCGGCGAGGCCGAGGAAGAGCGAGACGGAGACGAACCCGGCGAGCCCGGCCTTCTTCGCGACGACCGCCCAGGGGAGGAGGAAGGCCGCCTCGGCGTCGAAGAGGATGAAGAGGACCGCGATCAGGTAGAAGTGGAGGCTCAGCCTCCTCCTCGCGTTCCCGACCGGCGTCATCCCGCACTCGTACGTGGAGAACTTCCCCGGGGCGGCGACCCGCCGGCCGAGGACCTCGGCCGCGAGCGCGGCGACGCCGACGAAGCCGGCGGCGAAGAGGGCGTAGAAGAGGATCGGGAGGTAGTCCGAGAGCATGGGCCCGGCCCGGGCTCGACCGCGGAGCCGCGCGATTCTAGGCGTCGCGGCCTCCCCTTCAACGCCGCCCGCGGCGATCCTCGCGATCCGCCCGGGAGGGCTCGGGGACACTCTCCTCGCCTTCCCGGCGCTGCGCGCCCTGCGCGAGGCCTTCCCTAGGGCCCGGATCGCGGCCCTCGGGAATCCCGCCTTCCTCCCCCTCGCGCGCGTCTCGGGGCTCGTCGACGAGATCGCCTCCGTCGACGCCGCCTGGTTCGGGACCCTCCTCTCCGAGGCGAGCCCGATCGCGCCCGAGGCGCGCGCGTTCCTCGGAGCCTTCGACCTCGTCCTCTCCTGGGGATTCGACGAGCCCCTCTTCGTTCGCCGAGCGAAGGAATCGGGCGCGCGCGAGGTCCGCGCGTTCCCCTTCCTTCCGCCGCGGGGCTCGCGCCGCCCGGTTTCCGCCTACCTCCTAGAATCCCTTCGGGCGATCGGGATCCGGGGAGGGGATGCCGTCCCCCGGGTCACTGTCCCCGCCGACCTCGACGTGGCGGCTCGCCGGGAGCTGGGGGATGCCCGCCCGATCCTCGCGGTGCATCCGGGGAGCGGCTCGCCTCGGAAGAACTGGCCCGCCGAGCGTTTCGCCGAGGTGGCGACCCGTTTCGTCGAGACGACCGGGGGAACGGTCCTCTTGGTCTCCGGCTACGCCGACGAGCTCCCTCGCCGGAGCTTCCTCCGAGCCTTCGGCCATCCCCACCGCCTCCTCGAGGCCCGGGATAGGCCCCTCCTCGAGGTCGCGGCGCTCCTCCGCGCCTCGACCGCCTACGTCGGGAACGACTCGGGAGTCACCCATCTCTCCGCCGCCCTCGGAGTCCCC
>CBRGOK010000481.1:0-3668 GCA_967798035.1 uncultured bacterium | reverse complement strand
GATCCCCGCGGAGATCATCGTCGAGAGCTGGCGGGTGAAGAGGACGATCTCGCCCGATTTCCCGCCGGGCCGGCGGGCGAGGCGCAGGTTCTTCGCGGGACGCCCGGCCCCTCCCCCTCCGACCGCCTCGACGTCGAGGATCGTCAGGCGACGCCGGCGCAGCTCCGCGACCACCTCCCCGCGGTCGCGCGCTGCGATCGTGCCGTTGACGGTCTTTCCCTTCTCGTCCTTCGCCGCGTACCGGAAGTGGCTCATGTGCGATCCGCTCCGTCGGGCATCGTCACGCGCAGGACCTCCTCGATGGTGGTCTTCCCCCGCAGCGCGTTCAGGATCGCGCAGCGGCGCAGCGTGAGCATGCCCTGCTCCAGGGCTTTGCGACTGATCTCGTCCAAGGGTCGGCGTTCGACGATCATCCGCTTGAGCTCCTCCGTCATCGGCATCGTCTCGAGGAGGGCGAATCGCCCCCGGTACCCGGCGCTGCAGCGCGCGCACCCCACCGCCCGGTGGAGGGTCGCCCCCTGCGCCTCCTCGGGCCTCAGGCCGATCTCGACGAGGCGCTCGACGGGGAACTGGACCGGCTCGCGGCACCCCTGGCACAGCGACCGGGCGAGGCGCTGCGCGGAGACGAGGAGGACGGAGGAGGCGACGAGGAAGGGGTCGCACCCCATGTCCGTCATCCGGGTGATCGTCGAGGGGGCGTCGTTCGTGTGGAGCGTCGTGAGGACGAGGTGCCCCGTGAGGGCCGCCTTGACCGCGATCTCCATCGTCTCGGCGTCCCGGATCTCGCCGATGAGGATGATGTTGGGGTCCTGGCGCAGGATCGAGCGCAGCGCGGAGGCGAAGGTCACCTGGCGCTTGGGGTTGATCGGGACCTGGTTGACCCCCTCCATCGTGTACTCGACGGGGTCCTCGACCGTGACGATGTTCGTCTCGGGGCAGACGAGCTCCCGGACGGCGCCGTAGAGGGTCGTCGACTTCCCCGAGCCGGTCGGCCCCGTCACGAGGACCATCCCGTAGGGGCGGCGGATCGCCGACCCGAAGTCGCGCAGGGCCTTCTCCTCGAACCCGAGGCTCTCGAGCGCGTGGCTCACGGCCGAGTTGTCGAGCACCCGGCAGACGATCTTCTCGCCGTGGATCACGGGGAGGACGGAGACGCGGAAGTCGATCGAGCGCCCCTCGAAGCGGATCTGGAACTTCCCGTCCTGGGGCTTCACCTTCTCCGCGATGTCGAGGTGCGCCATGACCTTCAAGCGCGAGACGATCGCGCTCTGCATCTTCTTCGGGGGGGCGGGCCCCTCCCGGAGCACCCCGTCGACGCGGAAGCGGATGCGGACCTTCTTCTCCCCCGGCTCGATGTGGATGTCCGAGGCGCGGACCTTCAGCGCCTCGAAGATCATCAGGTTCACGACCTTGACGATCGGGGACTCCTCGGAGGAGAGCGCGTCGAGGTCGACGCGGCCGTCGTCCTCGACCTCGGCCATGCCGACCTGCTTCCCCTCGGCCTCGCCGAGGAGGTCCTTCATCTGCTGGCGGCCCCCCGCGTCGTAGCTCTTCGTGATCGAGGAGCGGATCGTCTCCTCCGTCGAGACGAGCATCCGCAGGGTGCAGCCCGTGATGAGGCGCAGGTCGTCGAGCTTCATCACGTCGAAGGGGTTCGCGACCGCGATCGTGAGGACGTCGTCGATCTTCGAGACCGGGAAGACCCCGTAGGCGAGCGCGGTCTCCTGGGGGATCGCGGCGAGGACCTCCTCGGAGACGTGGACCCGGCTCAAGTCGATCGGGGTGACGCCGGCGGCCCCGGAGATCGTCGCGAGGAGGTCCCGCTCGGAGAGGACCCCCGAGCGCACGAGGACGGAGGAGATCGGGCGCCCGTCCTGCTGCGCCGTCGCCGCGAAGGTCGCGGCCTGCTCCTCCGAGAGGACCCCCGCCTTGACGAGGATCGCCTGGAGCTTCTTCGAGCCGGCGACGGACATGGCCCTACCGGCCGATCAGCCGGTTGAACTCCGCGGTGTCGGGCGAGGAGGCCGCGGCGTCGTCGTAGGCGACGGTCCCCGCCTTGTAGAGGTCGGCGAGGCCCTGGTTCATCGTCTTCATCCCGAGCCGCGCCCCGGTCTGGATGATCGAGTAGAGCTGGTGGGCCTTGTTCTCCCGGACGAGGGCGCGGACCGCCGGGTTGACGATCATCACCTCGGAGGCCAGGGCGCGACCCCGGCCCCCCGCGCGGGGGAGGAGCTGCTGGCAAAAGACCCCCTGCAGCGTGAAGGAGAGCTGGGTGCGGATCTGCTGCTGCTGGTGGGCGGGGAAGACGTCGACGACGCGGTTGATGGTCTGGACGCAGTCGGAGGTGTGGAGGGTGGCGAAGGTGAGGTGCCCCGTCTCCGAGATCGTGAGGGCCGCCTCGATCGTCTCCATGTCCCGCATCTCGCCGATGAGGACGACGTCGGGGTCCTCCCGCAGCGCCGCCCGGAGGGCCGGGGTGAAGCCGTGGGTGTCGGAGCCGACCTCGCGCTGGTTGACGAGGCAGCGCTTGTTGCGGTGGAGGAACTCGATCGGGTCCTCGATCGTGAGGATGTGCCCCATCCGACCCTGGTTGATGAAGTCGACCATCGCGGCGAGCGTCGTCGACTTCCCCGAGCCGGTCGCCCCCGTGACGAGGACGAGCCCCTTCGGGAGCGCGCAGAGGTCCTCGCAGACGCGGCGCGGGAGGCCGAGCTCCTCGAAGCCGTGGATCTCGAAGGGGATGACCCGCAGCACGGCGCCGACCGTCCCGCGCTGGAGGAAGACGTTCGTCCGGAAGCGCCCGTACCCCGCGAACCCGAAGGAGCAGTCGAGCTCGAGGTGCTTCTCGAAGCGGGCGACCTGGTCCGGGGTGAGGACGGAGTAGACGATCTTCTGGGTGACGTCGGGGGTGAGCGGGTCGAACTCGAGGGGCTGCAGCCGCCCGTCGACGCGGATGCGCGGGGGCGAGCCGACGGACAGGTGGAGGTCGGATCCTCCTCGCTGGACGAGGATCGTGAGCAGCTCTTCCATCGAGATCATGGGCGTCTCCCGGGGTGGACCGACCGTTTTTCGGCCTTCCTCCCTCCGCGGTTGAGCCCCTCCGCCCCCGCCCGCGCCGGCCTCGGGTTGCGGAGGGCCCCCTCCCCCCCCCACCATGCGCCCCCCGTGGAGTCCCGCTGGAGCCGGATCGCCGCTCCCCTCGTCGCCCGCGTCTACCCGCGCGACCTCGCCACCGCCCGCCCGGTCCCCCGCTTCCTCCTCGGGCTCCTGCGCGCCCTCCTCGCGGCGGTCCAGGGCTTCCGGGTCGACGGGTGCGCGACCCGCGCAGGCGCCCTCACCTACGTCACCTTCCTGGCGACCGTCCCCGTCCTCGCCGTCGGGGCCGCGGTCGCGAAGGGCTTCGGCGCGCACGAGGCGCTCTGGACCTTCCTCGAGGGGCAGGTGCGGGACTACCCGAAGGCGGTGCAGGACTTCTTCCTGCAGATGCGGGGTTACGTGGATCGGACCGACCTCGGGACTCTGACCGCGTTCAGCCTCGTCCTCCTCTTCTGGACCACCGTCTCCGTCCTCGCGCGGCTCGAGACGGCGTTCCAGGCGATCTGGCGCGTGCGCCGCCGGCGCCGCGGGGGGATCCAGCGCTACGGGAACTACCTGAGCGCGGTCCTCCT
>CBRGOK010000480.1:0-3671 GCA_967798035.1 uncultured bacterium | reverse complement strand
GACGGGATCCTCGACTCGACCCCCTGGACGGCGGTCCTCGACCGGGTCGCGATCATCGAGGAGGACAACCCTCCCGCCAGCACCGAGTACCACTACGGACCTCCGCTGATCGGACCGGACCTGGGGTTCGTTCCCGGCGGCGTCTACCGCTCCCCGGACGGGGCGGCGGCGCTGTCGGGCTGGAACATCGGCGACTTCGACGACCCCTCCCTGACCGACACGCCCGGGGCGCCGAACCTGGGGGGCGAGGTCCTCGTCGACTTCGGGGGGATGCAGACCCTCGTCGTCGACGTCGGCCCCGCCTACGCCGGGGATCTCTACCTCGTGGCGACGAACTACACGGGGACGGTTCCGGGCATCACGGTCGCGGGCATCCCGATCCCCCTCAACTTCGACAGCCTCCTCGAGATCTCCCTCGCGAGCGCGAACGGCGCGATCTTCGTCGACAACGTGGGGACGCTGGACGCGAACGGACGGGGCTTCGCCGCCCTGAACGTCCCGGTCCTCCCGGACTACCTCGCGCCGCTGAACCTCAACAGCGCGGCGGTGATCGTCGACCCGACCACGCTCATCCCGATCCTCGCGACCAACCCGGTTCCTCTGGACCTCATCCTCTAGGTAGGGGGGACGGATCCCGGCCGGGCCCCGGCCAACGCGGGGCGAAACCCCGACGGATCAACGCCTTGGGGGAGGGGGGAGGACCATCCACAAGCCGCCGCCCTCCGCCGGCCGAAAAGGGAGCCGGAGAATCGGGGCGTCGGTGTTCCTGCGCGGGGGAGTTCACCCCCGCGGACGCTCCGGGACGGGGAAAGGAGAATGGGAAAGATCCTCGCGTGGGGCACGGCTCTCCTCGCCGCCGCGCCCGCCTCGGTCGCGCAGGGTTCCGACCCGCTCGAACAGGCCCTCACCACGGCGGTCGCCACCTACACGAGCTCGCCGCCCACGCTCCCCCTGCCGGCGGCGACCCCGTTCAACGCCGGGGTGGCCCGGCTGGATCTGGTCCTCGACCTCTACTTCCCCTCCCCCACGCCGGCGGAGCTCGCCCCCGTCTTCAAGGGGATCCTCGCGGGGGTGAAGAAGATCCTCGCCGCCGACCGGAAGGCGGGCGGGGGCGTGGTGACCCTCTGGCCGATCGATCTGCTGGTCGCGGCGTGCGCGAACAGGGCGCAGGCCCGACTCGACCAGTACGGGAACGAGTACGGGACCTCCTCGCCGGCCTACCTCGCCGCGAGCCTCGCCTTCGCGCGGGCGGACGAGTTCGAGAACTCCGGGGACCGGGTCCGGGCCCTCAAGCTCCTGGCGAAGGTCCTGAAGCTCGTGCGCGCCGCGGGGGTCGTCGACCCGGAGAACCCTCCGCCCGGCCCGACGCCGATCCTCGGGATCACCCACCCGATCGTCTTCCTCGACGGGCCGCGCAACGGGACCCCCCCCGGCCCGCCCTCGATGGGGATCGGGTCGGTCGAGTTCCCCGAGATCGAGTCGTTCGCGCCGTACGGGGCGCTGCGGACGCGGGAGACGCGCCTCAAGATGATCCACCCCGACGGCACGCTCGAGACGCTCTACGGGTGGGGGAACGGGGCGGTGCTCCATCCCTCCGTCTCCTTCGACGGCACGAAGATCTACTTCGCCTACAACCCCGACGTCGGGTGGGACGGGGCGCGGTTCGACGTCTACCGGATGGACTGGACGCTCCCGGGCCGGCCGACGACGAACCTGACGGCGGCCTACACCGAGTTCGGCCTCTTCGACCTCGGGGTCGGCCCGAACGGTCTGACCCCGGCGAACCTCTCCCCCCCCGCGAACCTCGCGAGCGGGGTCGTGCGCCGGCCGGCGAAGCTGGAGTTCTGGAACCCCTTCGAGGTCCTCGACCCCCAGGGTCGCGTGAAGCTGATGGCGGTCTCCTCCTACGGGGGGGAGCGGCAGCCGAAGGTCGGGCAGCTCGTCGGGGACCTCGTCGTGATGGACCTCGACGGATCGAAGCTGCGCTCCTTCCTCCACGTCCCGGGCGGGGCGTACTTCGCCTTCCAGGCGCCGAACGGGCGGATCTACTGGGGCGAGTGGGCGCAGGAGTGGACGCGCAACCCGGCGAACAACTTCTTCCTCGCGCTGTGCGAGCAGGACGGGACCAACCACCAGCAGTTCGACCGCTTCCACATCGGCTTCTTCGACATCGCCGCGCCGATCCGGAACTCCTCCTCCCCCTCGACGAACGGCGTCGACATCGTCGGGGGGATCTACTATGCGGGGAACAACCTCGGCTGGGGCGCGCTCCAGGCCGTCCCCGACCGCCTCGACGGGATCGAGTTCTCGACGAACGACGCCGTCGGGGACCCGGTGCTCCACGCGCCGATCGTGCGCCTGGGGCGGCGCTTCGTGACGGCCGGGCCGCAGAGCCAGGACCCCGACGGCCCCCAGCCGATGAAGTTCCGCGACCCCTCCCCCGCCGAGGGGGAGCAGATGCTCCTCGCCTACACGCCGGGCCCCGCCTCGATGAAGATGCCCGCGGGGAGACCCCCGAACTGGGAGCGCTGGGACGCCGGGATCTACCTCGCCCCGCAGGGGTCGGCCGCGACGATCACCTCGCCGTCGCAGCTCGTCCGGGTCTACGACAACCCCTCGACCAACTCCTTCATGCCGAGGCAGGTCGCCCCCTACTCGGCCCTCTACGGCGTCCCGCTCCCCGCCCTCCAGCCGAACGCCAACCGCAACGACGGGGCCGGCGGCCTGCCGAAGGGATCCCCCTACGCGATCGCGAGGGGCTCGACCCTCGTCGGGGAGACGGCGACCGCGCCCAACCAATTCGCGCTCCCTCACCTCCTCTACTGGAACGGCCAGCCGCAGCCCAACCTCTGGAACTGGTTCTACACGTTCTTCGACGGGGAGTGGCCGCTCCCGAAGCGCTTCCAGGGGTACGAGAACGGGGCGTACGTCGACGCCGACGTCGCCTACGTCCGCGTCCTCGCACGCAAGCGCATCCCGGCGGCCTCCCCCTTCCTCTACACCGGGGTGGGACCCGGGGACCTGAACACGACCTTCTCGGCGGCCTGGACGATCCTCGGGGAGTTCGACGTGCGCGCGGGGAAGAGCAACCCCGCCGACTCCTCCTACAAGGTGAAGGTGCCGGGGGACACGCCCCTGATGTTCCAGGCCCTCGACAAGCTCGGGATGGCGATCACGAGCGAGACCTTCGCGCGCGAGGTGAAGCCCGGATCCGTGATGACCTGCAAGGCCTGCCACGCGCGCGGGATTCCCGGGATCGAGTTCGCCGCGACGGAGGCGGCCGCCCCCTCCTTCCCCCTCTTCGACGCGGTCGCGGACCACCGGATCGCCGTGCCGAACTTCCAGGCGGGCTCCTCGAGCGCGACGCCGCTCGTCACCGCCTCGCCGCAGACCTGGTGGTTCGAGGATGTGAAGCCCCTCTTCGCGAACTGCGTCGGCTGCCACAACGCCGACCTCCCCGGTGGGGCGGCGGCGCTCCTCGACCTGCGCGACCAGTACGTGGGCGGCAAGACCCTCTACGACCGGCTCGCGCGCGACTATCACCCGATCACCTCGACCCCCGAGGGGTACGACCCCGTCTACACGGGGGCGTGGCGGCAGCCGAACGTGAGCCGGTTCGTGAAGGCGGGCAGCGCCCGGGAGTCGCTCCTCCTCTGGAAGCTCGTCGGACC
>CBRGOK010000479.1:0-3685 GCA_967798035.1 uncultured bacterium | reverse complement strand
ACCAACCGAGAGACCACCCGAGAGACCAACCGAGAGATCGCCAAGGGCAGGAACCGGCGCGCACTCCTGCGGGTGCTTCGGGCCGACGATCACCTTCCCTCCCGCCCTGATGCTCGCGATCGACGGGGTCTGCCTCGTCGAGATCCTCGCGACGCGCCCCTGGTCCTCGATCCCGGCGCGGGGCGGATGGTTCCCCCGCGCGCTCGCCTCCCTCGCAGTCGCGATCGCCGCGCCCTGGATCGTCCTCGGCCCGCCTCCTTTCTCGAAGCCCGAGCGTCCGGCCGCCTCGGTCAGCGGGGCCCCGAGCCCGCCGCCCCGATGGGTGACGTTCGAGCCGAAGCAGTGGGTCGGCAAGCCGGTTGGCGAGACGACTCTCCACGACTGGCTGCCGACGGACAAGCTCCCGCAAGACGCCACCTGGATCCTCTACCGGATCAACTGCCCGAACTGCGCCGAGCACCTGCGCCTGATCAAGATGGAGCAGGACCGGACCCAGGACTTCTCGACGATGTACGTCCTCGTCCGGATCCCGGAGGAGGGGGACGAGAAGGAGCGACAGGTCGACATGCTCCCGGAGAACCGGATCGAGGCCGAGCTGCCGGCCGTGACGCGCTACGTGATCCAGACCCCCTGGGAGCTGAAGCTCGAGGGGGGGATCGTGAAGGACGCCGCCCAGCACCTCTACGGCAAGTAGGCGAGAGTCAGGCGCCCGCTCGCCGGCGCCGGTAGGCGTCGAAGGCGACGGCGAGGATCAGGACGGCGCCGATCAGGGCGTTGTGGAGGAGCGGGTCGACTCCTCCGTGCACGCAGCCGTTGCGCAGGAGAGCGATCGTCGCGGTGCCGGCGACGGCGCCGGCGACGCTTCCCGTCCCTCCGGCGAGGCTCCCCCCTCCGATCACCACCGATGCGATCACGTCGAGCTCGAGGCCGGGCGCCTGGTTCGGATCGCCCGAGCCGCCGAGCGAGGCGAGGAAGAGCGCCGTGAGGCCCCAGAGCCCTCCCGCGAGCGCGTAGACGGAGACGACGTGGCGGTCCGCGGGAACGCCGCAGAGGACCGCCGCCCGAGGGTTCCCCCCGATCGCGAATGTGTGCCGCCCGAACCGGGTGCGGTGGAGCAGCACCGAGGCCCCCGCGACGACGAGGATCGCGCAGAGGAGGACGAGGGGGAGGCCGAGGCGGGTCCCGTCGAGCGCGCGCAGGCGCGGCGCGGGGACCGCCGTCCCCCCCGTCGAGTACTGGGCGAGGCCCCGGTAGATCCCGAGGGTCCCGAGCGTCGCGAGGAAGGAGGGGATCCGGAGGCGCGTCACGAGGAGGCCGTTCACCGTCCCGCACGCGAGGCCGCAGAGGATCCCCGCGGCGATCCCCGCCGCGAGCGCCCCGGTGGAGGCGTCGCCGAGCCGCCGGACGACGGCGGCGGAGGCGAGGCCGCAGAGCGCGACCATGCTCCCGACCGAGAGGTCGATCATCCCGAGGACGATCACGAAGGTCATCCCGACCGCCGGGATCGTGTAGAGGGCGATCCGCCTCCCCTGGTTCCAGAGGTTGTCGGCGGTCCGGAACGTCGGGAGGGCGATCGAGAGCCCTAGGACGAGGAGGAGGAGCGTGAGGTAGGGAGCGAGACCGCCGAGCGGGCGCCGCCCCGTCGGGCCGCTCATCCCTTCCCGGGGTGGAGGAGGGCCTCGATCGCAGGCTCCCCGAGGCGCTCCTTCGTGACGAGGGTCACCCCGGTGTCGATCCTCGCCGGGACGCTCTCGCCGCGGAGGCTGCGCATCACGGCCGCCACCCCCTCGTACCCCATCTTGAAGGGGTCCTGCACGACGAGGGCGTGGAGCGTCCCCTCCGCCAGCCCCTCGAGGAGCTCCTCCGCCGTGTCGAACCCGATCGCCACGACCTTCCCGGCGCGGCCGGCGTTGCGGAGCGCCACCATCACGCCGTAGGCGCTGCTCTCGTTGCTCCCGAAGAAGCCGTCGAGGTCGGCGTGCTTCGCGAGGAGGTCGCGCCCGACCTGGATCGAGGTCTCGCGGACCGACTGGCCGAACTGCTCGTCGACGATCTTTATCCCCGGGAACTTCGAGGCGATCGTCTCCCGGAACCCCGCCTCCCGGTCCTCCGTCGAGGCGCTCCCCGACTTGCAGAGGAGGACGGCGACCTTCCCCTTCCCGCCGAGCCGCCGCCCCATCTCCTCGGCGGCGAGGACGCCGCCGAGCCGGTTGTCGGTGGCCGCGAGCGTCAGGATCCCCTCGGCGTCGAGCGCCGAGTCGATCACCGCGAGGGGGATCCCCTTCGCGCGCGCGTCCTCGGCCGCCTTCCGGCACTGGGTCCGGTGGATCGGGGCGAGCACGAGGCCCTTCACCCCCGAGGAGAGGAGGTCCTCGACGAGCTGGAGCTGCTCGGTGACCTTCGTCTCGTCCGAAGGGCCCACCCAGTGGATGGAGCAGCCGAACTCCCGCCCCGCCTTCTCCGCCCCGAGCCGGATCGCCTTCCAGAACTCGTGCGTGACCCCCTTCGGGACGACCCCGACGACGGGCCGGCCCGGGTCGCGACCGCACGCGCCCGAGGAGGCGAGGAGGAGCGCCCCGATCGCCGCGCGGCGGAGGTCCATGCGGGGGCTACCTACCACGGAACGGCGGGCGCCTCCACCGCTCCTCCGGTAGAGTCCGGAGCGCTCGGCGCCCGAGGGCGCTCCACGGACGGGAACGGACGATGCGGACTCTCCTCGCGGGCCTCCTCCTCGCCGCGCCGGCGGCGGCCGACGTCCGGCTCGCCTCCGTCTTCGGGGATGGGATGGTGCTCCAGCGCGGGGTGCCGATCCCCGTCTGGGGCACGGCGGATCCCGGCGAGGAGGTCGCGGTCAGCCTCGCGAACCGCAGCGCGCGCGCGAAAGTGGACTCGGAGGGGCGGTGGAAGGCGACGCTGGAGGCGCTCGAGGCAGGAAGTGGCCTCGAGCTCGTCGCCGCCGGGCGAACCCGGGTCGCGGTGGGAGGCGTCCGCGTCGGCGAGGTCTGGGTCTGCTCCGGCCAGTCGAACATGGAGTGGCCCGTCGAGCGCTCCGCCGGGGCCGAAGAGGAGGCCGCGCGGCCGGCCGACCCGGACCTGCGCCTCCTCGTCGTCCCCCACCGCGTCTCCGGAGAGCCGCAGCGCGAGTTCGACGCGCGATGGGTCGAAACCTCCCCGCGGTCGGTCCCGGCCTTCTCGGCCGTCGCCCTCGCCTTCGGCCGGGAGCTGCGCTCCTCCCTCGGCGTGCCCGTCGGGCTCATCCAGTCGACGTGGGGCGGGACTCCCGCCGAGGCGTGGACCCCGCGCAGGGGCCTCGAGGCCGACGAGGTCCTTCGCCCGATCCTCGAGCGCTGGGAGAAGAACCTCGCCGAGTATCCCGAGGCGAAGAAGAGGTTCGAGGAGGAGACCGCCCGGTGGAAGGAGGCCTCCTCGAAGGCGAAGGGGGAGGGGAAGCCCGGGCCGCGCGCCCCCGCGCCTCCTCCCGGCCCCGACCACCCCCACCGCGCGAGCGGCCTCTGGAACGGGATGATCGCTCCCCTCGTCCCCTTCGCGATCCGCGGGACGATCTGGTACCAGGGGGAGTCGAACGCCTCGCGCGCGTGGCAGTACGCCACCCTCTTCCCGCAGATGATCGGGGAGTGGAGACAGGCCTGGGCGCAGGGGGAGTTCCCGTTCCTCTTCGTCCAGC
>CBRGOK010000478.1:0-3696 GCA_967798035.1 uncultured bacterium | reverse complement strand
AGGAGGGGAATCGCCGCCATCGTTTCTCCCAGGCATGGACGGAGCGGCAGGGAGGCTACGCGGGGCCGCCGGCGCGCGCGAGGAGGCCCCGCGACGTCGCGCGCCCGGCGATCAGGGGCTCACCTGCAGCACGATCCCGTCGGGGTCGCGGAAGTAGATCCGCCGGCCCTCGGTCCAGGTCTCGAGGCCCCGGGCGCGCAGGCGCTCCACCACTCCCTCGAAGGTCCACCCTTCGACGGAGAAGGCGAGGTGGTCGAGGCCGGGCTCCTTCTTTCGCGCACGGCCCGTGCCGGTCGCGAAGAGGGCGAGGAAGGGCTCCCCCATGGACAGGAACGCGGACTGCGACCCCTCGCTCGTCACCCTCATCCCGAAGTGATCGCGGTAGAAGGCGGCGGAGCGGGCGACGTCGGAGACGGAGAGCGCGGCGTGGCTGTAGGCGCGGACCGGGATGGGGCCGGCGGCGGGCCGGGTCGGGGCGGGAGAGCCTTCCTGCGCCCGCGCCGGCGCCGAGCAGCCGGCCGCGATCGCGGCGAGGCCGAGGACGAAGTCGCGGCGCGGGAGGGCGCCCTTCTCGAACTGATCGACGAGTCGTTCGACGCTCTCGATCATGCGAACCTCCTCCGGGCCGGAAAGTCGACCCGGCCTGCTACGAGCGCGAAGGAACGGGGCGGGCGAGGGACCGCGCGAGGTCGGCGAGGAGGCGTCCCTCCGAAGTGAAGACCGCCTTCGGAAAGGCCTTCCTCGCGACCGCGACCTTCTCCGGCTCCCCGCCGACGAAGAGGACCGGAACCGAGCGGCGCGACTTCGCCTCCCAGAACCACCTGGCGACCTGACGGCCGTGGCTCGGAAGGCGGGCGAGGGAGATCACCATCGCCTCGGGGAGCCACTCCTTCATCTTCGTCCACGTCGGGGCGTCGGCGTTCTGGGTGAAGTGGAAGAGGACCTCGTGGCCCGCCTCCTCAAGGGAGCGCACGGCGGCCCTCCCCTCCGTCTCGTTCCAGTGGACGTAGACGACCCGCGCCACCTCAGGCCTTCACCGGCTCGACGCCGAGGCCGGGGCGGTCGGGCAGCACGATCCTCCCGTCCGTGAAGCCGAGCCCGACGTAGGGGTCCTTCGCGAGGAGGAGGTGGCCGTCGAGGTCGCAGTGGTCGACGAGCGGGGCGATGTGCGCGGCCTGCGCGATCATCAGGCTCGACTCGATCATGCAGCCGAGCATGACCTTCAGGCGCGCCTTGCGCGCCGCCGCGATCGTCGCGAGCGCCTCGCGGATGCCGCCGGTCTTCGCGAGCTTCACGTTCACCCCGTCGCAGCGGCCGGCGACCTTCGCGACGTCCTCCGAGGTCTTCACGTCCTCGTCGACGTAGATCGGAACGGCCGCCCCCTCGTGGAGCCGCGCGAGGTCGTCGTAGGCCCCCTGCGGGAGGGGCTGCTCGACGAAGGTCACCCCGTGGTCCTTGCAGAGCTTCAAGCGCTCGCGGGCGGTCGCGAGGTTCCACCCCCCGTTCGCGTCGACGGAGAGGGGGAGCTTCGTGAGGGAGCGAACCGTCTTCAGCGTCTCGGCGTCGCGGTCGGTCCCGAGCTTGATCTTGAGGATCTTGAACCCCTTCGCCTCCTCCACCTTCTTTCGGGTCTCCTCGATCGAGGCGATCCCGATCGTGAAGGAGGTCGTGGGCATCTTCTTCGGGTCCGCCCCGACGAGCCTCCAGACGGGCATACCGAGCGCCTTCCCCGCGAGGTCGTAGAGGGCCCCGTCGAGCGCGGTGCGGCCGGCGACGTCCCGTCCGATCTCGTCGTAGAGGGCGAGGGCCGCGCCGATCGCGCGGTCGGCCCCCTTCGCGTCCTTCGCCGCGACGACCTCCCCGAGACGGTCGGGGAAGTCGTCGGCCTTCTCGAGGAAGACCCCGAGCGCCTCGCGCGCCTTCGGCAGGTCCTCGCCGTAGAACTCGCGCGGGGCGCTCTCCCCGCGGCCGACGAGCCCCTCGACCTCTGCCGTGAAGACGAGGTTCTCGTAGGACTTCGACCCGACGCGGGAGATGCGGAACTCGTGCTTCGTCTCGAGGGGGAGGGGATCGATGGAGAATCGTGCGCGCATGGGTCGGCTCACCGGTCTGGGGACCGTCGGGGGAGGCTCCGGACGACGGGAGGATCGTACCGCCGGAAGGCGCTCAGGCCCGCGCGCGGGCCCGAGCCGGGGTCCGGGCGCGGCCGGCCGGCTTCCCGAGGACGGCGTCGAGGATCGGCTCGACGCCGAACCGGACGGGGTCGGTCGCCGGAAGCCCGGTGTCGCGCTGGGCGCGGGCGACGGCGGCGCGGGCCTCCTTGTCGGAGAGGTCGTAGGTCGCGAGGGAGAGGGCGGCCACCTTCGCCGGACGGACCCAGGCCGCGGCGCGCTCGTAGATCTCGACGACCTTCGGGAGGGGAGGGAGCGGGACCTCGGGGTAATTGCGGATCGTCTTCCGGGGCGGCTTGTGGCAGAGGACCATCGCGTGGGGAAGGGAGCCGTGGAGCAGGCCGAGCGTGACCCCGGAGTAGGCCGGATGCTGGAGGGAGCCCTGCCCTTCCACGATCACGACTTCCGCGCCGTCGGATGCCTCGAGGATGAGTCGCTCGGCGGCGCCGGCGACGAAGTCGGAGACGACGCGGTCGACGGCGATCCCCTTCCCCCGGAGAAAGATCCCGGTCTGCCCGGTCGCGGCCCACGTCGCGCGGAGGCCCCGGCGCAGGAGGCCGTTCGCGATCTCGACCGAGGTCGTCATCTTCCCGGCGTTGCAGTCGGTCCCGACGGTGAGGACGACGCGCGGCTTCCAGCGCTTGTTCGCCCCGGTCGGGATGCTGAGGTCGGGGGGCGGCCGCCGGAGGTCGTCGAGCCGGATCCCCTTCGCGGAGGCCGCCGCCGCGATCGCGGCGTCGTCCGAGAGGAAGGTGTGGAGGCCCGAGACGACGTCGCACCCCGAGCCGATCGCCTCGAGGATCATCGCCCTCCAGGCGTCGGGGAGGCGCCCGCCCATCGGCGCGATCCCGATCAAGAGCGTGTCCGGGCGAAGGCGCAGCGCCTCCGTCATCGTCGCTACGACGGGGGCGGAGGGGCCGAAGCCGAGGACTCCTGCAACGGTCTTGCCGGCGCGCGTCGAGTCGATGACGGCGACTACCTCCTCGGGGCGGTACCGCACGACGCAGACCGCCGTCTTCGCTCCCTCGGGACTGAAGGAACCCTCCGCGAGGAGGACGAGGCGGCGCTGGTTCACGGGCGGGCGGGGGAGGAGGGGGGCCGGATGCTAGCGAGGGGAAAGGGGGCGGGCGACGCCGTGCGGTGGGTCGGCCGTGCGGAGAGTGGGAGGGGGGTCACGGGGGGATGCGGGGTCGCCGGCGGAGCGCCTCGGAAAAATTACGACTTGCGGGTTTCAGGGGCCTCCTCTACCATCCGCTCTGGTCCGCTCCTTCCGGGGCGGATTCCTCTCTCAGGTGATGGGTTGCCCTAGTCCCCGGCTCGCGGTCCCCGTTTACTCGGAGGTCCCCAGCATGACGCTCTCTCGCGCGCGTTGCACCCCGTTCGGGGTCTTCGCCTTGGCCCTCGTCCTGACCGGGACGGCCCAGGCGCAGATCATTCCGCTCTTCTCGGAAAACTTCGAAGGCCCGCCCGCCCCTCCGGGGAACGTCGGCGCCTACACCGAAGTCGATCCCTTCTCGGGCGTCCC
>CBRGOK010000477.1:0-3700 GCA_967798035.1 uncultured bacterium | reverse complement strand
TCGGCCGGGCCGGAGGCCCCGAAATGCGAAGCGCCCACCACGCGCCTCCGCAAGCCGCTTCATGTAGAAGGCGACCGAAGGGGCCGATGCGAGGACGACGCGCCCCGATTCCGCCAGGCTCCCGCGCGGATTCCGCAGCGTCCCCTCGACGTTTCCCGCCGGTCCAAGGACGAGCCGCACCCCCGCCTCGACCTCGGGATCGTCGAGGTGGAACCAGTCGTCCCTCCAGTAGCCCGCGAAGTCGGCCTCGACCTCGAATCGGAAGGCGCCGATGCCGCGCGGCACCTCGAGCGCGAAGGAGCCCCCGGAGGAGGATGATCCGAATCGAGCCTCGCCCTCGCGTTCGACGGCCCGCACGAGGGCGGGCCGCTCGAACGGATCGCCCGCCTCCGTGACGAGGCGTCCCGAGATCGTGACGGTTCCCGCCGGCGCCCGAGCAGGGGCCGGAGGCGCGGGCACGGGGGGACTCGGCGGAGGGGCTTCCTGTCGGGTGAACGGCGCGGACGACGCCGACGTCCGCTCCTCCCCCGCTCCGCCGCGGAGGATCGCGAGGAGGATTCCTCCGAGCGTCAGTGCGACGACGAGAACGAAAGACGCCGCGCGGGCCGGTGATTCCGCCAGTCCGGCGGGAGATCGGACAGGGCTCCGGCCTGCAGGCATCGGGCGAGGCTCCCCGCGGAGGTGCCGCTCCTGTGTCGGGGGAGGCTACTGCGGTTTTCTCCCGGAGTGGAGGGCCCGCCCAAGCATCCGCGACCTTCCCCGCCGTGTCCGGATGGGGCGCCCTGCGGTCGGCACTGGAGGACCTCCCTTCAGGATCCTCCCCCCGGATCCATGGGCGACCTCGGCCGGTAGTCGTGAGGGTCGATGCAGGCGTCGTACGTCTTCCTATCGATCGGGATCCAGTCCGTGCGCTCGATCCCGCACCGCCCCCTGCCGGTCCCGCCCTCGGGGTAGGCCGAGGCGATCTTGATCCAGCGCCGCTGCTCCCGGGCGATCGTGCGGATCTCCTTCGCGACCTCCGAGAGGTCTTGGTCCTGGCTGAACACCAGCGCGACGTCGTACTCGCAACGGTGTGCCATGCGCACGATGTCGAGCGCGATTCGGACGTCGATCCCCTTCTCCTGCCGGGCCAGGAAGGCATGGCGCTCCCCGCCCGCGAGTCGCACGTTCACCCGTCGGTAGACCAGCGGACGGACGAAGACGTGCACGCCATTGCGTGCCATCGAGAGGAACATCGCGTTCCACAGGGTCCACCAGAAGGGCTCATCTCCCGGTCGCCGGACGCTTGTGTAGAACCGCACCTCCCGGAGATCCCAGCCGCGGCTCGCGCATACCGCGCGCGCGAGTCGGGTGACGTCGTAGTTGGGAAGGGAGTACCCGAAGCACCGCCTGACCGCGTGGTACAGGTTCTGCCCGTCCACGAACGCGACGGTCCTCCTCGACCCGCCCGCCATCCCTTCCCCTGAAAAGAAATAAGCCCGCACGGGCCTTTCGGCATGTCGAGCGGGCAGGCAGGCGAACGCGCATCTCGTAGCGGACGCGGTCCGAGACGTCAAGGATCCGACAGGGACCCGGCGTCTGCGGTGTCGTACCGTCCAGCCTCCTGCCAACCCGAGTGGTACCAAGGCCTACTAGATAGACGCGGATGGTTACACAGGTGGGGACGAGGACCGGGCCGGCAGAATCTCGGCTTCGAGCAGCTCCCCTCCCCCGCAGAAACGAAATAAGCCCGACCGTGGCGCTTTGAGGCGCGTCGAGCGGGCAGGCAGGCGAACTCGTTTCTCGTAGCGGACGGAATCTGGGGCGTCAAGCACCCGGCCGACCCGCGCGATTTCGAGGCCTACCAGATGGACGCACGCGGTTACACAGGTGGGGACGGAGGCCCGGACCCGCAGGGGAGTCGCGACGGGTCAGTCCCCCCCGAGCCGGACGTCGAACTCGACCGGCTTCTCCCCCACCCGGACCGGGAGGACCTTCCTCCCCCGGTCGCCAGCGGTGACTTCGAGGACATAGGAGCCGGGAAGGGTGACGACCTCCCAACCGGATGCTCCTCGCGTCGCTGGCGTCGCGAAACCGCGATCGTCCCGCAGGAGGACCTCGGCGGCGTCGATCGAGACCCCCTCCGCGTCGAGGACGCGTACGTCGACTTTCGTCCCCTCGCGGAGATCAAGCCGGAACCGCGGCTCCTCGCCGGGCCGCACCTCCCTCTCCTCGGAGAAGCCCGCCGCGAACCCTGGCGCCCGCACGACGGTCGCGACGCAGGCGCCCGAGGGAAGGGCCTTCACTCGCGCCACGCCGTAGCGGTCCGTCGCCCATTCCTGCCCGCCCCTTCGTCCCTCGCGCGCGCCGGCGACCGGCCCGACCCACACCCCGATTTCGGCGGCGGGCTTTCCCGTCGGCCCCCGCACCTCGACGAGCGCCGAGGCGCCGCGCTCGAGATTGAAGTCGACGACCGCACCCCCTCCCTCGGAGAGGCTCGTCTACTTCGAGGCGGGAATCAGGTCGTCGGTCTCGCGGTCCATTCCGATCCCCCTTCCTCCGACGGAGACTGTGAAGGTCCCCGCAGGGAGACACCGGAGCGAGTAGCCCCCCCTGCCGTCGGTGTAATCCTGGACGAACCACTCTGCTTGGCTCGAGTCCTTCCCGGAAGCAAGGCTAGCCCTAACGGTGAGGCCCGCCGCAGGACGGTCGGCGGAAAGGACAGTTCCCGTGATGGCTCCCGAGGGGATGCGGAAGCTGCACTCGATCTCCCCCCTGGGGGGGACCTGTAACCGCTGACGCGCCCAGAGCTGCGCAGGGAGTTGTCCCCAATCTCCGGACTTCGAGATGGAGACCTCGGCCTCCCCCTCCGGCACCCCCTCGATCCGGTAGTTCCCCTCGGCCCCGGCACGGTCTCGCAGCCTCCCGTACCTGGCATGGGATTCTTCCCAGTCATGTTGGAAGGCGAGGGGCCTGACCCAGACCTCGAAGCCGGGGAGCCCTTCCTCCCCCTGAACGACCCGGCCGCGCACAACGGCGTCTCCGGTCGAGGACGGGAAGAACTCGACGGTCGCGACCCTTCCTTCGTCCACAAGGACGATTCCTGAAAGCCGTCGCTTCTCGACTTCCTCGTGCGGCGTCGAGCGCACCCAACGCGGGCTCGCTTCGACCCGATACCGCCCGGCCGCGAGGCCCCCGATCCTGAATCGGCCCCCTTCCCCGATCGTCGTGTTCTTCAGAGGGGAGCGCCACGGCCGCTCGCTCGGGATCGCGCAGGCCGAACCGCCAGCGAAGGGAAGGCCGTCCCTCCCGACGGCGAGCCCCTCGACGGCGCCGCCGCGCGAGAGCTCGACGAGGATCCCCTCGACGACTCGTCCGGGGCGCCCCTCGACCTCGTCCGTCATAGCTTCGACGAACTCCTCGTGGGTGACCGCCAGGCGCGTTGGCCCCCGCGGAAGGCCTGAAACCTCGAAGGTCCCGTCCTGGGCGCTGCTCGCATCCGCCTCGCGGAACTACGACCGATCGAGGAGCGACTCCTGCCTCGGGACGATCTCGACTCTGGCGCCCGCGACGCAGGTCCCGCTCCCGCGCTCGACCACGCGACCGCGGATCGTCGCCCCCGGTTCGAGACGGAACTCGAGCCCGCGACGCACCTCCCCCGCGATCACCTCGAACGCCGGCTTGACGAACAGAGGAAACGGGAGCTGCACGTTGCGCGCGT
>CBRGOK010000476.1:0-3701 GCA_967798035.1 uncultured bacterium | reverse complement strand
GAGGCCCGGGACGTGACGGCGCGCCTCGGCGTCGCAGGAGGCGAGGAACTCGAAGAGCTGCCGCACCGCCGCCCGCCGCAGCACCGTTCCATGGATCCGGCGGTCGGCCTGGGACCCCTGCCGCATCGCGACGAGCATCCGGGCCATCGAGGTGAGCGTCCCCCCGGAGGCGACGAAGAGGTCGGGCGGCCGCAGCCCGCGCCGCCCGTTCCGGCCGAGCGCGTCCGACAGGGTCCGGCGGACGTGCCGCTCGAGCCGGCGCAGGGCTCGCCCGCCGATCCGCTTCGACCCGAGGAACCGCTCCGTCAGGAGGACCGCGCCGAGGTCGAGGGAGAGCGTCCGCTCGATGCGGTCGCCCTGAGCGAGGACGAGCTCGAGGCTCCCCCCCCCCATGTCGGCGACGGCCACCCTCCGTCCCTCGAAGGGGAAGTGGGAGAGGGCGCTGCGGAAGGCGAGGCGCGCCTCCTCCTCCCCCGGGATCGCGCGGAACGGGATCCCCGTCTCCTCCCGCATCCGGCGGACGAAGGCCGGGCCGTTCTTCGCCCGGCGGACGGCGCTCGTCGCGACGCCGGCGATCCGTCGCACGTCGTACCCGCGGGCGATCTCGCGCATGTCGCGCACCGCGCGGAGGGTCTCCTCCATCGCCTCGGGATCGAGCCGGTCCCGCCGGACGAGGCCCCGGGCGAGGCGCGTCGTCACCTTCTCGTCGTCGAGGATCTGGAACCGGTCGCCCCCCTCCCCCTGGGCGACGAGGAGGCGGACGGAGTTCGACCCGAGGTCGATGACGGCGAGGCGGAGGGGCTTCACGGGGACCCTCCCGGCCGCGTCGGGTCCGCGCTCCCGGCGAACCCGCGCGCGAGGCGGAGGGGGAGGGGCCTTCTCATGGTGGCGAGAGCCTACCGCGGGCGCGAGGGCCCGGGGCCGCCGCGGTTCATTCCCCGAGGACCGCCAGGGTTCGGGCGGCGAGATCCTGGGCGATCTCGCGGACCGGGCGATTCCCGTCGATCACGGCGAACTCGTAGCGCTCCCGCATCCGGAGGAACTCGGCCTCGATCCGCTGCTGATAGCGGACGAAGGACCCGAACCAGTCCCGGGAGAGCCCGAGGTCCATCCCCGATTCCCAGTAGTCGAGGGTGGGGCTGCGGTGGAAGTTGCGCTCGACGAGCGCCTGGGGGGAGACCTGGAGATAGAAGACCGCGGCGGGGACGAGCGCGATCCCGTAGAGGGACTCCAGCCACTCGGGGCTCGCTCCGCGGACGACGTCGCGGGCCATGAGGGTGTAGACGTACCGGTCGGCGAGGACGACGAACCCGGCCCGCAGGGCGGGGAGGACGCGGTTCTCGAGCTGGTCGGCGAAGTCGGTGGCGTAGTAGAGGCTGCGGGTCGTCGGGCCGAGGACGTTCCCCTTCTTCGCCCGCTCGATCTCCGGGCCGACGAGGCCGGAACGGCGCAGCCCGACGTCGACGACGGGCCATCCCCCGGCCTCGAGCCGCTGCTTGAGGAGGCTGATCTGCGTCGACCGGCCCGACCCGTCGGCCCCCTCGATGACGACCAGCCGGCCCGGGAGGGTCTCCGCCGGGCCGTTCCCGGCGACGGGGCGGCCGTCGAAGCGCAGCGCCCTCATTCCGGGGAATTCCAGCGGAAGGAGGGGAGGTCGAGACGCTTCTGGATGGCGGCCCGGACCTCCGTCTGCTGCGCGTGGGCGGATCGCGTCGCCTCGATGACGAGGAAGCCGAACTCCTCCGCCATCTTCCGGTACTCCGCGTCGATCCGGGTCTGGAAGATCCGGAACGACTCCCGGACGTCGGTCGAGAGCCCGAGGTCCATCCCGACCTCGTGGTACTTGAGCCTCTCCCCTCGGGCGAGGATCCGGAGGAGGGCGAGGTCGACCGGGACCTGGAAGTAGAAGGTGACGTCCGGGCGGATGGCGAAGGAGTAGAGGCTCCGCACCCACGCCGGGTCGACGCCGCGCACGACGTCGCGGGCGAAGGCGGTGTAGGAGTAGCGGTCGCAGAGCACGACGTAGCCCGCGCGGAGGAGCGGCAGGATCTGTCGCTCGTAGCGGTCGGCGAAGTCCGTCGCGTGGATGAGGCAGAAGGTCGTCGCGGTGAGGAGGTTCTCCTTCTTCCCGCGCCGCGTCGCCTCCCGCACGAGGTCGGAGGAGTTCCACTCCGTGAAGAAGACGCGGTGGCCCGTCGACTCGAGCCAGCGCTTGAGGAGGTAGACCTGGGTCGACTTCCCCGAGCCGTCGATCCCCTCGACGGCGATCAGCTTCCCGCGGACCGCCCTCGGATCGGGCCAGGCGAGGGGGTCTTCCGCCGTCCGGGGCGCGACCTCCCCGAAGGCCCCTTGCGCGAGGGCCTCGGCGCTCCGATCGACCGCCATCGACTTGACCGAGAAGATTTCCACGTCGACCCCGTCACGATGCCCCACGTCCGCGCCCGGCCTCTCCGAAGGGGGATCCTAGCCAGTCCTTGTAAAGACTCGCCGTGGAGCGCGTTCAGATCTCGTCGAGAGGGCCCCTCGGCGCCCGGCCCGGGTCCCCGATCCGGGGCGGCTCCCCCTCGCGTGCGAAGGCGACATGAGGAGCAAGTGACTCTTCCGCGCCGCCTCGCGCGTCCCGCGGCGGTTGACCTCGCGGAGGGGACTCCCTAACCTCCCCGCGATCCCAGGGATTCGCGCCTCTGCGCGCAAGGAGTCGCCGATGTCCAGCCGCCGACTCGTCGTCCTGCCGTTCCTCCTCCTCGCCCCGGCCCCGGCCGCCGGACAGGTCGTCCTCAACGAGATCGTCTACGACGACCACGACGCCGACACCCACGAGTTTGTCGAGCTCTTCAACGCCGGCCCTTCTCCCGTCGACATCTCCGGCTGGACGGTCGAGTGCGGGGACTCCCCGACCGCCTGCCAGGTCTCCTGCACGCCCGGGTGCGCGGTGACGACGAACAACAATCCGGACTTCACGATCCCGGCCGGGACGATCCTCGCGCAAGGCGGGACCTGGGTGCTCGGGGTGGGACCCACCATCCCGGGCGTGAATCAGATCATCCCGCAGCCTGTCCTCGCGGGGGCCCTCGAGAACGACGAGGAGTGGATCCGCCTGCGGGACGCGCTCGGGAACGTCGTCGACGCCGTGGCGTACGAGACGAACAAGGAGAACGCCTGCTTCCCCCTCTCGATCGTGGCCGAGGGGCCGGGGATCCACGGGAACTATCTCCTCGTCGACGGCCTCGTTCCGCCCTACGGGGCCCAGCTCCTGAGCCTCTCGCGGGTGCGCAACGGCCGCGACACCGGGAACAACGGGCGCGACTTCGCCCTCCTCCCGTGGACGCCGGGCGCCTCGAACGACTCCCTCCCCTCGGCTCTCCCGATCTCGGAGGACTTCGACGCCTCGTCTCCGGGGACCCCCTCGCAGCTCTGGCGCGGATCGTTCGTGGATCCGATCGTCGTCGACCCGGCGACGGTCGGCCCCGTCGTCCCCCCCTTCGGGGGCCCGTCGAATCCGAATGTCATCCCGGCCTCGCCGCAGGGCGGCAACGTCCTCGTCTTCGGGGATCCGGGCGGCGGCGGGAATGCGGGAATCCTGCTCCAGGAGCCGACCGACCAGGTCGAGGTCGAGGCCTACGTCTATCTCGACGCCGCCCCCCATGCTCCCTCCCTCCTCGCGCAGTACGAGACCTGGAGCCTGGGGCTGCAGGGGACCT
>CBRGOK010000475.1:0-3702 GCA_967798035.1 uncultured bacterium | reverse complement strand
GGTCGGTCTCGACGTAGGCGCCGAGCCCGCTTCCCTCGAAGTTCTCGGCGAAGACGATCGACTGCGCGAGCGCCGGCGCGGGCGCGCAGAGCGGGAGGACGGCGAGGAGGAGCCTTCTCGGGAGCAAGGCGGGGAGTCTGGCCATGGGCGCCTGGGTCGGTTCTCGGGAGCGAGGGAGGGCCCGCCTCCGGCCCATCGCCTGGACGTGCGAGGGCCGCGAGAGGTTCCGCCCTCGGAACCGGCAGGGAGCCCAGTATGCGCCAGGCTCGTGGATCGGGACATGGCGCGGCTCCGGGCGGGGAAAAAAAGGGCGCCCGGCGGGGAGGCCCGCCAGGCGCACGCGGCTCGACCCCGGTTTCAGAGGACCGTGATGGGGAGGCCCGGAGTCATCGAGATGGAGCCGGGCGCGGGGAAGATCCCGGGTTCGATGACCGCGAACTGCGCGTAGAGCGTCGAGCCCGCCGGGATTCCCGCGGGGATCGGCAGGGGAACGGACGTGGCCCCGCTGCAGCCGGGACCGGGCGAGACGGGGAACGGGCCAACCAGAACGGCACTGGCAGCGAGCATCGTGCAGGTGCTCCCAGGGACGAATAGCCCGAACGGGATCGAGGTCGGGGCCAGCCCGAACATCAGGAGCGCGACCGTGGCGGGCTCCGCCCCGGAGAGGGCGATCGCGAACGCCGGGGTCCCGGCGAGCGGGGGCCCGACCGTCGAGATCGTCGGTGTGCAGCCGCCGGCGCTCGCGCAGGGGGCGCCGTACGGCAGGGGAGCCGCCGCGTCCATCTCGGTCGAGTCGAGGGCGTTCAGCTCGTCGGGGAGGTCGGCGAGGTCGGCGCTCGCACCGGCCGTCCAGCTCCCCGGATCGAGGCCGAGGCTCGTCTCCTCGTGCCAGAGCCAGTGGGTCCCGAGGGGGAGCGCCGGGGCCGGGTTCACGCCGCCCACGACGTCCGTCCAGGGCCCGAAGTATGTGAAGTAGACGTCGCCCGACTGCTGCGCGAAGAGCGAGGGGTCGAGCCCCGCCTCGAAGTCGACCGCGCTCCCCTCGAGGCCGACCGAGTCGGTCGTGACGGAGAAGCCGATCTTGATGCGCGGGATCCCGTAGAGGGGGTAGGAGTAGGCGTACGCGAGGAGGGAGGTCGTGAAGCCCGGACCCTCCCGGTACTCGTCGCCGGAGCCCGGGGCGAAGGGGGTCGGGTCGACGGTCGTGACGAGGCCGCTGAAGAGGGCGCTCATCGCGATCGACATGAGCATGTAACGGTCCTCTGGATGGACGAGGACGAGGAGTCCGTCGATGTCGTCGGTCGGGTCGCCGGTCATGAGCGAGCCCGGATGCAGGCCGAGCTCCTCCTCGTCCGCGAGGAGGAGGTTCGTCTCGGTGGGGAAGACGAAGGGGTCGTCGTAGACCATGAAGACGTCCGCCGCTGCCTCCCCCGCCATCGACTGGGTCCGGACCGCGGAGAGCGGGGCGCCCGTCGAGTTGCGGTCGACGGAGAGGAAGATCGGCGCCCAGATGCCCATCACGTGGTTCGCGACCGCGGGCGGCGCGAGGTCACCGACGATCGAGTGCGTGGGCTCGAGGGGGAACGCGCGGGCGTGGAGGTTCCCGGGCTGCGCGGTGCCGGGGTAGAAGGGGAACCAGGAGCTC
Organism: uncultured bacterium; assembly: GCA_967798035.1. Taxonomy (GTDB): domain Bacteria; phylum Planctomycetota; class UBA1135; order UBA1135; family JAKEFM01; genus JAKEFM01. Next base: position 2,057 of record CBRGOK010000475.1, on the reverse strand, counting down.
GGGTCGTTCAGGCCGACGCACTCGAGCGCATCGAGGTCGTCCTCGAGGGGCGTCGTCGGGAAGGGGCCCGGCGCGAGCGCGAGGAGCGGGTTGTCGTTCACGAGGACGTTGCCGGTCAGCGGCAGGGCCGGGAGCGCCAGGACGGGGGTTCCGAAGACGTCCCCGGCCGCAGCTCCCGGGCTCACGTAGATGATCCCGCCGCCCAGGTCCGCCCCTCCCGACTCGACGAGCACGTCGGTCGCCGGCAGCCCGGTCGCGAAGGGGTCGACGCTGAACCTGAAGGAGGTGCCGGCGTCGGCGAGCACGACGGGCTCGGGGAAGGGCCCGAACCGGAAGCCCCACGGCGTCGGGAACGTCATCCCCGCGGGGGACACATCGGTCACGCCGAAGTAGTCCTCGCCGAAGGACGCGCCGTCGATGTTGTCGTGGTAGAGGTAGAACGGGAACCCCGCGACGAGCCCGCAGGTCGCCGCGACCAGGATCTGGTTGTTCGTGCCGCTCGGCGGCGCCCCGAGGGGGCCGTCCGGCTCCGACTGGAACAGTTCCGCCTCGGAGGGGAATCCGAACGCCGCGTAGTCGGCGACGTCTCCGGGCCACGGCGTCGGGATCCCGATCGCCGGGGGCACGAGGGGCACCCGCACGGCGAAGGGACCGGATGGGAGGCCGAACCCCCGCGCGCTCGCGAGGCCGTCCGTGTGGGGGTCGACGGGCCCGTTCACGGAGAAGGTCACCGGGTTCTGTCCCGCGGCGAGGCCGGCCGCGGCGGCGAGGGCGAGGAGCGCCTCGGCCGGCGCCTCGAGCGCCGCGCGGAACGACGTTCGGCGGGCGAAGTGGGATTCCGTCTTCATGGGCGTTCTCCGGGGAATTGCGCACCACGGGAGACGGGAGGGGTGGGCCCGGCATTACGCGCCTCGCCCCGTGTGCGGGCGCCGGGCGAGGGCCGTTCGATGGGGGAGGGAGTTCCGGCTCTCCCCCCCGACCGCGTCGAGGGTCAGCGGCCCGCGGGGCCGCCCGCGCGGTAGATCGCGTCGGACTTCGCCGCGAGGACGAAGTCGTTCCGGTGGAGCCCCTTGATCTTGTGGGTCCACGTCTCGACCCGGACTCGCCCCCAGGCGACGTGGAGGTCGGGGTGGTGCCCCTCGCGCTCGGCCAGCTCCCCGACCTTGACCGCGAAATCGAGCGCCTCGCGGAAGTTCCTGAACTTGAAGTCGCGCCGCAGGCGGGGGATCCCCTCCTCCTCGGCGACCTCCCAGTCGGGGACCTGGGGCTTCAGGCGCGCGACCTCATCGGCCCCGAGCGGTGGAACGCCGCCCCGGCAGGGCTCGCAGGAAACGCGGGTGAGGTCGACGTCGGCCATGGCAGGTGGCGATTATCTATCCGAGGAGGGGGAGGGTCTTCCCGCTCCCCGGCTCACGCACGTACCTATTCTCGAAAGCGCCCGTCTCGAGGCAGACGATCAACGCCGGTCCTCGAGCTCGGCGTCGGAGACCTTCACCCCGCTGCGAAGTCGGACCGGCCGGAAGCGGCCGAATCCCCTGCCGCGGGGGAGCGTGACGAGCCCCCGCGCGGCGGCCTCGGCCCACGCGCGCGCCTGCGCGGCGCGGGTGCGGGTCACCTCGAGCGGGCACAGCCCGGCGCTCGGACTCCCGCGGGCGGTCACGACGAAGCGCGCCCCCAACTGGACGAGCTGCAGGTAGTGGAAGAGCCGGTCCCTAGGTTGATTCGTCCCCACCGCGCGCATGGTGCTGAGGAGTATCCCTCCTGGCCGTTCTCGCCAAGCCCGAGAATGCTCCTGAGATCCCGCCCCGGGCCCTCGGGGACCCCCGACCGAGGATCACGGCTAGGAAAGGTCGACGTCCTGGACGCCGCTCCCGTCGTGAGCGCCGAAGGCGACCGAGACCTCCTTCGCGGCCGGAACCCCGTCCCTGGGTCTCCTGGGGAGCGTGCCCTTCGGGGAGCGAGGGTAGAACGACCATCGGGCCTAACAGGCTGCTGAAGAAGAGGGGTTGATGGACGCGGACCTCTTCACGAGGGGGTTCTCTTGGTCCCTTGGCGGG
>CBRGOK010000474.1:0-3704 GCA_967798035.1 uncultured bacterium | reverse complement strand
CACCCATCCGGCGCCGGAGAAACGGATCTCCCGGTAGACGGGCTCCTGCGCGGGGGAGGAGGAGACGAGAAGGAGGGCGACGGCGGACCACTTCATCCTGGGATCCTCGGCTCGCGGACGGCCCGGGAAGCGTAGCCCCGGAGCCCCGGAAGGTCAGCCGGGACCTACGAACGGACGAGGCGGCGGAGCGCCGCCTCGGCCTGCTCGACCTCTCCCCGACCGAGCGCCTTGCCCCGCTTCACGACGACCGTCTTCTCGTCCTCCCAGAGACGCTGGAAGCACTCCGCGAAGGAGTCGGCCGCCTTCGGGTCCCGCATCCGGATGGCCCAGCTGAGGGAGTCGCGCCCCTCGCCGCCGAAAGCGAGGAGGACATTCTCGTCGGAGACGACGAGCTCGATCGCGACCGGGGAGATCCCCCCTGACCAGACCCGGAACTCGAAGTGGGCGGCCCCGCCGAGCGCCTTCAGGAGCGCGACGCATTCCTCGAGGTGGGATCCCGTGGGGATCGAGACGAGCCGGCGGACGTCCTCGATCTCGCCGGCCTTCGCCCGCTTGAGGTAGGGCGCGGAAGTCTCCGCCCAGATACCGGAGGGCGCCCCCGGGCCGGCCAGGCTCGCGACGAGCCAGCGCCGCTGGGCGTTCTGGGCCTCCCCCGTGACCGCCGCGCGGAACTCCTCGGCGTCCTGGAGGACCTCCGCCGCGACGACGTCCTTCCTCGAGATCCTCGCGAGGATGTTGAGGAGAGCGGGGGAGGGCTCCCGGCGCAGGCGGTTGAGGAGCTCGGAGAGGTCGTTGCGGAGCGGCACGAGTTCTGCCCGGACGTTCGTCATCACCTGGTCCTGTCGAAGCCACACGGAAGCGACGAGCCCGCTCCATCCGAGGAGCATCGAGAAGTTCTGGAGCGGCCGCCGTCGCTGGGCCGACGCGAGGGTGAGCCCGGCGACGCCGAGGAGGAAGCAGATGAGCTCGAGCGAAAGACTCACGGGGCGGACTCCCGGCCGTCCTTTTCGGCCGGAAGGGGCGGGCAGCGGGAGGGGGAGACCGGAGCCGCGGCGTCAGGGGGAGCGCCACTCGAAGGCGCCGAACGAGGCGTGCCGCCCCTGGTAGGCCCAGGACTTCCCCAGGACCGGGTCGTTCAGGCGGTTCGCGATCGAGCGCGCGAGGCTCACGCGCGGGGAGAGCGCCCCCGGCGCGTTCTCGATCGTCACGGGGCGCCCCCCCTCCCCCGGGACGGCGTCGATCTCGAGGCTCCCGATCGAGGCCTCGGGGCCGATCCGGAGCAGGTGGCGGCTCCCCTCCGTCCTCCACTCCATCGGGACGGCGCGGGGGGGGAGGAGGCGCTCGAAGTGGGATCCGAACTTCCCCGCAACCAGCTTCGCCGAGGCGTCGCGGGCGGGACCGCCGGCGGCCCCGTCGACGAAGATCGCCCCGGTCCACCGACCGTCGCGATCCGAGGACGCCGCGATCGCGAGCGTCCGCCCGGAGACGTCCACGCCGTCCACGCGACCCGAGGTGAACCGGAACGCGACGAGGGCGTCGATCGGCTCCTTCGGCGGACCGACCCCGAACATGTCCGGGCAGCCGACCGGGCAGCTCGTCGCCTCGACGTACTCCCCGGCGACGGAGTAGGCGGACGCGGGCGCGAGAGGCGCCTGCGGGGATCGGGGAGCCCCCGCGCAGGAGGCGAGGATCGGGAGGAGGAGGAGGGAGCGGCGCACGGAGATGGGATCGCGCCCGCACGATAGCGCGGGGCGCGCCAGGGTCGTCGGCCCGGGCTAGGGATCGGCGGCGCTCGCCGGGAGGGCGGCCGCCCCGGACGGGTTCCGCAGGACGGCGGCGACCTCCTCCGGCCGGAGGAAGAGGTAGTAGAGCCGGCCCTCCGCGTGGGTGTGTCCCGCCTCCCGTTCGGCCGTCTCCCCCGTCCCGAGGAAGAGGTCCGCGCGGCCCGCCGAGCGGATCGCTCCCCCGGTGTCCTGGTCGAGGACGAACCCGCTCCAGGGCTCCGAGCGGATCCGGCCGCCGCTCGCCGGGCGGGGGAGGAGGGTCTGCGCGAAGGCGACCGCTCCCCGAGGGTAGACGACCTTGTCCGTCGCCAGGGTCCGCATCGCCGTCACGGGAACGCCGATCGAGCCGTACGGGCCCCCCTCCCGCTCCGCGAAGAAGACGTAGGAGGCGTTGAGGGGGAGGTAGCGCTCGAGGTCCCCGGGGTTCTTGCGGAAGTAGGCCCGGACGGCCGTGAGGGACAGGTCGCTGCGCGAGACCTTCCCGTCTCGGATCAGCGCCTCCGCGACCGAGGCGTAGGGTCGGTCGGTCTTCCCGGCGTACCCGACCTTCACCTCTCCCCCCTCGGGGAGCCGGATCCTCGCGGAGCCCTGGACGTGGGCGACGTAGGCGTCGAAGGGATCCTCGAGCCAGACGAGTTCGAGCCCCTTCCCCGCGAGCCTCCCCTCCCCGTCGATCTCCGCCCGCGTGAAGTAGGGGACGAGGGCCCCGCTCTCCGTGCGCCTCCCGAGCGGGACGCCGTCCTCGGTGCGGGCGAGGTCGGCGGGGGCCTTGTAGAGGGGATGGCGGTACCGCTCGGTCCGGCGGCGGCTCCCGTTCAGGATCGGCTCGCAGTAGCCGGTGAAAAGGACCGTCCCCGATCCGTCCCACCCCAGGGATCGGTAGACCTCGAAGCGGGCGCGCAGGCGCCGGTCGAGCGCGGCCGAGGAGCTCGCCGCGCGCAGCTCCTCGCGGAAGGCGAGGAGGCTCGCGACCGCGCGGTCGTGGGGGATGTCGAGGTAGGGGAAGAACCTCCTCGAGGAAGGCTTCGCGTAGTAGCCGAGGCTGCGCTCGATCGCGGCGAGGAGCGACTCCTTCTCGCCGAATCCGGGCGAGAAGTCGGGGATCTGCGCGGGATCGGTGACCTTCTCGAGGGCGACCAGCCCGGGCGGGAGCGGCCGGGCGTAGTCTTTGGGCGGCTCGACGGTCGCCGCGCGGCATCCGAGGGCCACGAGGACGGCGAGCGGGAGCGGGGGGCGGTTCCGCATGGGAGGCCTTCGCCGGGGCTCCGGAGGGGGGCGGGAAGGTAGCGCCGGCTTCCCCTCCTGTCCACGTGACCGGCGGGGATAGACTGCGCGCCGCCGCGATGCGCCGGGTCCTCCTCCCTTTCCTCCTCCTCGCCTCCTGCACGGAGACGCGGGAGAACGCTCCCGCCCCGCCCGGCCCGGTCGAGGGGAAGGTCCTCGGCCGGTACCGGGCGGAGTCGGGGGGCCGGACGCTCGGCTTCGTGGTCGAGCTGGCGTTCCCCGCCCCCGGCATCTCCCGCTACTTCCGGATCGAGGACGAGCGCTCCCAGGACATCGGCTTCGTCACGGAGAACGGCGTCGCCTACCGCTTCGAGCCGCACCAGAGCGAGCCGGTCCACGTCGCCACCGACACCATGGAGCGGAACCTCCGGGCGCTCTTCGGCGTGGACGGCCCCGTCACCCTCGTCCAGCTCGAGCCCGCCTCCCGCCCCGCCCCTTAGCAATCCGGCAGGCCGACGCTAGCATTCCCTCCTGTCGGGCCGGCCCGTCCGGGTCGGACCGCGGAGGTGACCGATGGGAGCTCGGAAGGCTCGCGTGGTCCTCGGTATCGGGACCCTTTTCCTCCTCGCCGCCGCGGCGCGGGCGCAGAACTTCAGCGTCCTCTTCTCGGAGAACTTCGAGGCGCCCCCCGGCCCG
>CBRGOK010000473.1:0-3708 GCA_967798035.1 uncultured bacterium | reverse complement strand
GTGGTGGGGGGTCTGTGCGTCGTCGCCTGGCTCCTGCGGCTGAGCTCCCTCACGAGCTTCGTGAGCGAGACGATCCTGCTCGGCTTCAAGGCCGGCGCGGGCCTCACCATCGCGACGACGCAGCTCTCGGGCCTCCTCGGCGTCCCGGGCGGGGGGCACGACTTCTTCGAGCGCGTCTACAAGGTGGCCACCCAGCTCGGCGAGGTGAAGCCCGACGCGGCGCTTGTTGGCCTCTCGGCGATCGCGCTCCTCGTCCTCGGCGGCCGGCTCCTCCCCGGCCGGCCGGTGGCCCTCCTCGTCGTCGTCCTCTCGATCGTCCTCGTCTCCTCCACCTCGCTCGCGGAGCGCGGTCTCGCGACCGTCGGCGCGGTTCCGGGCGGCCTGCCGAGCTTCGGCCTGCCGGGCCTCCGGGTGCGCGACGTCGACGGCATCCTCCCGCTCGCGTTCGGCATCGTGCTCCTCGGCTACGTCGAGGGGATCTCCGCCGCGCGGGCGTTCGCCGTGAAGCACGGCTACCCCCTCGACGCGCGCCAGGAGCTCCTCGGCCTCGCGGCCGCGAACCTCGCGGTCGGCTTCGGCGGCGGGTATCCGGTGGCGGGAGGCCTCTCGCAGTCCGCGGTGAACGAGAAGGGGGGGGCGCGGACCGCGCTTTCGCTCGTCTTCGCCTCCGCGACCCTCGCGGTCTGTCTCCTCTTCCTCACGGACCTCGTCGCGAGCCTGCCGAAGGCCGTGCTCGCCGCCATCGTGCTCGTCGCGGTCTCCGGGCTGATCAAGGTCCCGGAGATCCTCCGCCTGCGCCGCGTCAGCCGCCTGGAGTTCCGGGTGGCGATGGTCGCGCTCGTCGCCGTCCTCCTCCTCGGGATCCTCAAGGGGATCCTGCTCGCGGCGGTGGCCTCCGTCCTCCTCCTCCTCCACAAGACTTCGCGGCCGCACGTCGCGTTCCTCGGTCGCATTCCGGGCACGCGGCGCTTCTCCGATCGCGAGCGCAATCCCGAGAACGAGCCCGTGCCGGGCACGCTCCTCTTCCGCGTGGAGTCCTCCCTCCTCTACTTCAACGTCGAGCATGTCGAAGCCGCCGTGCTCGAGCGCGTCCGCGCCGAGGGGGCCGGCCTGCGCCTCGTCGTCTGCGATCTCTCCTCCTCTCCGTACGTCGACCTTGCGGGCGCCCGCCTGCTGGGAGGGTTGCACGAGGAGCTCGTGAAGCGCCGGATCGAGCTGCGCCTGGTCGAGGCGCGCTCCGGCGTGCGCGACGTGCTGCGGGCGGAGGGACTCGAGGAGAAGGTCGGGCGCATCGACCGGTTCAAGTCCGTGGCGGACGTGGTCGAGGGGGCCGGGGGCGAGGGGGATGTGGCGGACCGAGGATCCCGGTCTTGACCGCGGGGGAGCGGTCCGTATCCTGCTCCGTCCTTTCTCCGGAGCCCCATGCCGAAGATGAAGACGAAGAAGGGGATGCGCAAGCGCATGTCCCTCACGAAGCACGGCAAGGTCAAGCGCCACCGGACGAAGACCGGCCACATGCAGGTCGTGAAGAACGCCAAGCAGCGCCGGCGGCTGCGCAAGGCCCTGATCATGGAAGGGGCCTACGCGAAGACCGTCGCCCATCTGATCGGCTCGCGCTAGAGCCGGAGGCCCCCGATGACGCGCGTCCGCAGCAACGTCGCCAAGCTCCGACGCAAGCGCCGCCTCATGAAGGAGGCGAAGGGCTTCCGCGGCGGGCGCTCGAAGCTCTACCGCACGGTCAAGGAGACGCTGCGGCGCGCGCGGGCCTACGCCTTCCGCGACCGGCGCACCCGCAAGCGCGTCTTCCGCGCCCTCTGGATCGTCCGGATCAACGCCGCGTGCCGGGCGCGGGGGACGACCTACTCGAAGTTCATCGCGGACCTGAACCGGGAGGGGCTCCTCCTCGACCGCAAGACCCTCGCCTCGATCGCGCTCCACGACCCCGCGGGGTTCGACAAGATCCTCGAGGAGGTCTCGACCGCGCGGAAGACGGCATAGGGCGCCGCCGGGGCCCAGGGGCGTGCGGGAGGCCCTGGAGAAGATCGGGGGGGAGGCGCGCGCGGCGATCGCGCGCGCGGGAAGCTCCGCCGACCTCGCCGAGATCGACCGGCGACTGTTCGGGGAGGGAGGAGAGATCTCCACCCTCCTCCGAGGGATCGGGAAGGTCCCGAAGGAGGAACGGCCGGCCTTCGGAGCGGCCGCGAACCGCCTGAAGAAGGAGCTGGAGGAGGCGATCGCCGCCCGCCGCGCGGCGCTCGTGTCGGTCGAGGTCGAGGCCGAGATGCGCGGGGAGGGGTTCGACCCGACCCTTCCGGGGACCCGCTTCGTCGTCGGGGGGCTCCATCCGATCACGACCGTCCGGCGGGAGCTCGAGGACCTCTTCACCTCGATGGGCTTCGACGTCCTCGATGGCCCGGAGGTCGAGCTCGAGCGATTCAACTTCGACGCGCTCAACATCCCGCCGCACCATCCCGCCCGCGACGTCTTCGACACCTTCTGGTGCGAGTCGAGCGGCCTGCTGCTCCGGACCCACACCTCGCCGGTCCAGGTCCGGGCGATGGAGCGCCTCAAGCCGCCGATCCGCGTGCTCGCCCCCGGGCGATGCTTCCGCCACGAGGACGTCGATGCCTCCCACGAGCACACGTTCCACCAGGCCGAGGGGCTCGTCGTCGACCGCGGGATCTCCGTCGCCCACATGATCGGGACGATGCAGGCGCTCCTGCGGGGGATCTTCCTCCGCGATCTCGAGGTGCGCCTCCGGCCCGGCTACTTCCCCTTCGTCGAGCCGGGCTTCGAGCTCGACGCCCGCTGCCCCTTCTGCGACGGGGCGGGGTGCGCGGTCTGCAAGAGGAAGGGGTGGGTCGAGATCCTCCCCTGCGGCCTGGTGCACCGGAACGTCCTGCGCGCGGGGGGGATCGACCCGGAGGTCTACTCGGGGTTCGCCTTCGGCCTCGGGCTCTCCCGGCTCGTCATGCTCCGCTACGGGATCGACGACATCCGCGGGTTCATGTCGGGGGACCTCCGCTTCCTGCGGCAGTTCTAGGACCGTGAAGATCTCGCGGCGCTGGCTCTCCCGCCATCTCGACCTCGCCGGCCTGGAAGCGGGCCGGATCGCCGAGGACCTCGGCCTCACGACGGCCGAGATCGAGAGGGTCGAGGCCTGGCCCGCTTCCCTCTCCGGGGTCGTGGTGGGGGAGGTCCTCGAGTGCGGCCGCCACCCGAACGCGGAGCGCCTGTCCGTGACGAAGGTCGCCGTCGGGCAAGGAACCCTCGACATTGTGTGCGGGGCGAGCAACGTCGCGCGGGGCCAGAAGGTCGCCGTCGCTCCGCCGGGGGCGTCCCTCCCCGGGGAGGTCCGCGTCGAGAAGGCGAAGATCCGCGGCGCGGAGTCGCACGGGATGATCCTCTCGGAGCGGGAGATGGGGATCGGGGAGGAGCACGACGGGATCCTCGTCCTCCCCGCCGGAGCGAAGGTCGGGACGGCCCTCGCCGACGCCCTCGACCTCCGCGACGACGTCCTCGAGATCGACAACAAGTCGATCACGCACCGCCCCGACCTCTGGGGGCACTACGGCTTCGCGCGCGAGCTGGCGGCGATCTACGGCCGGCCTCTCGCTCCTCCCCCCGCTACGCTCCGGTCGGGCCCCGGGGAGGCCTTCCCCGTGAGGATCGCCGACGAGGAGCTCTGCCCCCTCTACCTCGCCCTCC
>CBRGOK010000472.1:0-3722 GCA_967798035.1 uncultured bacterium | reverse complement strand
GAGAGGAGCGCGAAGGCGGGTCGAGGGCTAGGCCGGGCCGTTTTCTCCCCCTGACCGACTTCGAGCCGTCCCTCCGAGCGGACGGGGGTGAGCCGACGCCGGGGCGACCCACGTGGGTCGTTTCGTTCCCGGGGCTTCTCCACGCACGTCTCCCCGCTGCCCGCTCGCTGCAGGGATCAGCGGCCGATCGGAGCTTCGGCGCGAACGCGGATCGCCCTGCGCGTCTCCGGAGCGACCTTCGCGGCTTCCTCGATCCGGTGGCCGACCACCCATAGGACGCGGTCTCCGCAGGCGAGGATCGGCACGCGGTCGCGCTGCGCGCGCGGGACCTTCCGGTCGATCAGGAAGTCGGAGACCTTCCGGACGCCGGGCGAGCCGAGGGGATGGAACCGGTCGCCAGGCCGGCGCGCGCGGATCACCAGGGGACCGGCGCAGGCGGAGGCGTCGAAGGCCTGATCGAGAGGCCCCAGGGACTCGGGAGGCGGGCCCGCCTCCTCGAACCACGCTCGGAACCGGTGGCCCATCGCCACGATCTCTCCGGGAACGGCGAGAGGAACGCCTTCGATTTCGGGAGGGGACTCGGGCGGACGCGGGAGGAAGGAGATCCCCTCCTTCTCGCGGAGCACGAGGGAGGTCCCGGGCCCCGACTCTGTCCTGCCGGGCGCGGCCCCGAGGAGCGAATCGAGCCGCTCGAGGACGTGGCGCGAGGCGGGGTGCCCCGCGACCGCCTCGACTGCGTCGCGTAGGACGCGGAGTCGGAGGGGGCGCGGGAGCGCGACGAGAGGGGGGACCGGGAGGGTTTCTCCCGGGTGCGCCGACCGGAACTCGCGCGAGAGACGCGCGAGGAGCTCCTCGGCCTCGCGCAATTCCTCGGCGAGACGGGCGACGGAGGCGTCGAACCGGTCCCCGCCGAGGTCCCTCAGGACCGGAAGCGCACGGGCGCGGATGCGGTTGCGAAGCGGCCCCGCGTCGAGGTTGCTCGCGTCGGTCCGGAAGGGCCAGCCGTGCTCCGCCATCGCCGCGCGGATCGTCTCCCGGGGAACCTCGAGGAGGGGGCGGATGACACGGACGGGAGGCTCCCCGCCGATCGCGCGCTCGGGAGGGATCCCCTGCGCGGCGCGCATCCCGCCGCCGCGGAGGAGTCCGAGGAGGACCGTCTCGACGAGGTCGTCCCGGGTGTGGCCCGTCGCGACCGTCGGGCAGGCCTGTTCGCGGGCCGCGTCGAGGAAGGCGAGGTAGCGCATCTCGCGCGCGACGGTCTCGACCGAGCCCCTCGCGCGGCGCCGCCGTTCCCCCGGCACGTCGACGCGGCGGAGGACGAAGGGGAGGTCGAGGTCCCCGGCGAGGGCCTTCACGAAGGCGGCGTCCGCGTCGGCCTCCTCCCCGCGCAGGCCGTGGTGGACGTGGAGGACGGCGACCTCGTAGCGGCGCCGCTCCGCCCCGGCCGCCAGGGTGCGAAGCAGGAAGACCGAATCGGCCCCGCCTGAGCAGGCGACGAGGAGGCGCTCGCCAGCGCGCAGCCACCCGCGCGCGGCGGCGGACTCGAGGACGGAGGCGGTCAGCGCGTCCACTTCGCTTGAAGCCGTGGAGGTCGGACCTTACGCTCTCTTGCTTCGCTCCTCGTCGGACCCCCTGGCTTCGGGAGAAGGATCATGCCGATCGTCGTCGGGATCAACGGTTTCGGCCGCATCGGGCGGATGGTCTTCCGCGCGATGTGCGCACGGAAGGAATTTGAGGTCGTGGCGGTGAACGACCTCACGGACGCCCCGACGCTCGCGCATCTCCTCAAGTACGACTCCGTCCACGGCCGGTTCAAGGGGACGGTCGAGGCCTCGGAGGGGAAGCTCCGGGTGAACGGGAAGGAGATCCGCGTGACGGCGGAGAAGGACCCCGCGAACCTCCCCTGGAAGGCGCTCGGCGCCGACTTCGCCGTGGAGTCGACGGGGGTCTTCACGAGTCGGGCGGACTGCTCCAAGCACCTGACGGCGGGGGCGAAGAAGGTCCTCCTGACGGTCCCGGCGAAGGACGCGATCGACTGCACGGTCGTGATGGGGGTGAACGAGAAGGCCCTCAAGCCCGAGCACAAGATCGTCTCGAACGCCTCCTGCACGACGAACTGCGTCGCGCCGATGGCGAAGGTGCTCCACGACGCCTTCGGGATCGAGAAGGGGCTGATGACGACGGTCCACGCCTACACGAACGACCAGCGGATCCTCGACCTCGTCCACAAGGACCCGAGGAGGGCGCGGAGCGCGGCGACGAACATCATCCCGACGACGACGGGGGCGGCGCGCGCGGTGGGGGAGGTGATCCCGGAGCTGAAGGGGAAGCTCGACGGCTTCTCGCTGCGGGTTCCGGTCCCGGACGGGTCGGTCACCGATCTCGTCGTCGCCCTGAAGAAGCCGGCGAGCCCGGCCGACGTGAACGCGGCCTTCCGCGAGGCGGCGAACGGCTCGCTCAAGGGATACCTCGAGTACACGGAGGACCCGATCGTCTCCTCCGACGTGATCGGGAACCCCGCCTCCTGCGTCCTCGACGCGAAGTCGACGATGGCGGTCCCGGGGGGCCTCGTGAAGACGATCGGCTGGTACGACAACGAGTGGGGCTACTCGAACCGGGTCTGCGACCTGATCGCGTACGCCCACGCCGTCCGCTAGATGCGCCGGCGGACGCTCGACGCGCTGGAGGTCCGGGGAAAGCGCGTCCTCGTGCGGGTCGACTTCAACGTCCCGCTCGCCGAGGACGGCTCGATCGCGGACGACACGCGCATCCGCGAGTCGCTCCCGACGATCCGCTCGGTTCTCGAGCGGGGAGGGCGCGCGATCCTGATGTCCCACCTCGGCCGGCCGAAGGGGAAGCCCGACCCGAAGGCCTCGCTGCGCCCGGTCGCCGCGCGGCTCGCCGAGCTCCTCGGGGGGCCGGTCGCCTTCGCGACCGACTGCGTCGGGCCGGAGGCGGAGAAGCTGGCGAACGCCCTCCCTCCGGGAGGGGTCCTCCTCCTCGAGAACCTCCGGTTCCACGCCTCGGAAGAGAAGGGGGACCCCGCGTTCGCCGCACGGCTCGCGCGCCTCGGCGACTGCTTCGTGAACGACGCCTTCGGCGCCGCGCACCGTCCCCACGCCTCGGTCTCCGGGATCCCCCCTCTCCTCCCCTCGGCGGCCGGCTACCTCCTCGCGAAGGAGGTCGAGGCCTTCGCGCGGGTCCTCGGGGACCCCGCCCGCCCCTTCGTCGCGGTCGTGGGCGGGGCGAAGGTCTCCGACAAGATCGCCGTCCTCGAGAACCTGCTCGCCCGGGTCGACCGGCTCCTCGTCGGCGGAGGGATGGCCTACACCTTCCTCGCGGCGAAGGGGACGGAGGTCGGCGACTCGCTCCTCGAGAAGGACCGGATCGAGACGGCGAAGAAGGTCCTCGCCGCCGCGGAGAAGCGGAAGATCCCGTTCCTCCTCCCCTCGGACCACGTCTGCGCGGACCGGTTCGCGGCGGACGCGAAGAGCCGCGTGGCGGAGGGAGCCGTCCCGGCGGGCTGGCGAGGGCTCGATCTCGGTCCAAAGAGCCGCTCGGCGTTCGCCGCCGCCCTGAAGGGCGTGAAGACCGTCGTCTGGAACGGACCGATGGGGGTCTTCGAGTGGCCGGCCTTCCGCGCGGGGACCGAGGCGGTCGCGCGGGCCGTGGCGGAGTGCGGCGCCTTCACCGTCGTGGGAGGCGGCGACTCGGTCGCCGCG
>CBRGOK010000471.1:0-3730 GCA_967798035.1 uncultured bacterium | reverse complement strand
GACCGTCGCCGACGTGAGGGACTGGAGCGCGGAGGAGAGGGTCGACATCGCCGCGGCGAGGACCCCCGCGATCACGAGGCCGGAGACGACGGGAGGCAGCTCTCTCCCGATGAAGGTCGGGAAAACGTAATCGGCCTTCTCCGGGAGCGCGTAGCCCCGGTCCGCCGCGCCGTAGAAGGCGGAGAGAGCGAGCCCGATCGCGAGGAAGGTCGCGACCGTCGGGAAGAGGAGCGCCGCGGAGAAGAGGATCCCGCGGCGGCTCTGCCGCGCGTCGGGGCAGGTGAGGAGGCGCTGGGCCATGTCCTGGTCGGTGCCGTGGGAGGCGAGCCCGAGGACCGAGGCGCCGAGGAGCGCGGTCCAGAGGGTGAACCGCGCGGTGGGGTCGACGGAGAAGTCGAGGAGGACGAGCTTCCCCCCCTCGCGCGCGTGGGAGAGGACCCCCTCGACGCCTCCGGGCGTCCCGCCGACCGCCCAGACAAGCGCCGCGGCGGCCCCGAAGGCGAACACGAAACCCTGCAGGACGTCCGTCCACACGACGGCGCGGATCCCCCCCAGCACGGTGTAGAGGACGGTGACCCCCCCCATCACGACGATCGCCGCCTCGAGGGAGATCTCCCCCCAGGCGAAATGGACCGCCACCGCCGCCGTCAGGAGCCGCACGGCGTCGCCGAGGACCCTGCCGACGACGAAGAGGGCCGCGGTCGCGGTGCGCGAGGCGGGACCGAACCGCCGGTCGACGAAGTCGTAGACGGTGAAGGCGTTCGCCCGGTAGTAGGCCGGGAGGAAGATCCGGCCGATCAGGATCCGCGCGAGGAGCGCCCCGAGGGCGAGCTGGAGGTAGGTGAGATTCCCCCCCGCGGCGTACGCGACGGCGGGGACGCCGATGAAGGTCGCCGCGCTCGTCTCCGTCGCGAGGACGGAGAGTCCCGCCGCCCACCAGGGGATCGTCCGGTCCGCGCGAAAGTACCCCTCCATGCCCCGGGCCTTCCGCGCGGCGCGGAGCCCGATCGCGGCGGAGGCCCCGAGGTAGGCGAGGACGACGGCGAGGTCGACCGTCCTCATCGGGCGGGGCTGGGCGCCGACGAAGAAACCCCCGGCCGCGGGTCCGCATGCCGGGGGCCCCTTTCGATCGTCGGACTAGCCCTGCTTCGGGAAGTCCTTGTAGTACTGGTTGGCGGGGGTCCCCTCGCGCTCCTTATCCGCCTCCCAGTCCGCCCGCTTGGGGGACTTCGGGAGCGCCTCGCCCGCCTTGAAGGGGGCCGCGTTCTTCTCCGTGAAGGCCGCCCACTTCTCGGGCACCGCGTCGGCCGCGAAGATCGCCGTCACCGGACACTCCGGCTCGCAGGCCCCGCAGTCGATGCACTCGTCGGGGTGGATGAGGATCTGGTCCTTCCCCTCGTAGAAGCAGTCGACGGGGCACACATCGACGCAGGCGTGGTCCTTGACGGTGATGCAGGGTTCGGTGACGACGTAGGTCATCTCGATCGTTCTCCGTGGTCGGGCCGGGGCTCCCTGGAGGGTCCCTCCCGGCCGGGGAGTTTGCCTCCGGCGCGAACCCGTGCCAAACGGAAAATCGCGCCCGCCTTGCCGGGAGGGGGGCGGGCCCGTACCTTTTCATGGCGACTCCCGTCTACGGTCCGGGCGCATGCCGGACCGATCGAGGGAGCCCGGAACGCCTCCCGACGCATGAGCCGGCCTTTCCCCCTCCTCGCCGCGGCCCTCCTCCTCGCGGCCGGCGCCCCGGGTCAGCCGAGCGTCGTCCCCGGGCTCGACGTCGCCTGCTCGAACCTCTCCTCCCTTCAGGCCCTCGCGCGCTCCGGGGCATTCCCGGCGGGCCTGAACGGCTTCGCGATGTCGACGACCTGCTGCAACCCCGGCTCCGTCAACGTCCCGTTCACGGCCCCGATGGGCGCGAACCACCCCTTCATCGCCTTCCTCCTCGCCCGGGAGTCGGACGGCCGGCTGATCCAGGTCTCCGACTGGTCGTACGCCAAGCACACCTTCGGCTCGACGAACTCCCCGGGCGCCTGCGGCCCCGCCTGCGCCGGAGGATCGGGGGCGAACCTCGTCGTCGGGTGCTTCGACACCTACGGGGCGGGCACGAACGGCGACCACTTCTGGCTCGGCCCCCCGGCCGAGATCAACCCGTGGTCCGGGGTCTGGAACCCGGTCTGCTCCCACTTCGACCGGGGGGAGCCTCCCGTCGCCTCCCCGAACGACTGCAACGGACTCCGCTCCCTCTCCTCGACCCAGGCCTCCGCCCTCAACGCCGGCGTCAACCACCGGATCCGGGTCCTCGACGCGGATCTGAACGTCCCGGGCGCCACCTTCTACGCGCAGGCCCAGTACGTCGTCCTCGGCGAGGCGGAGAGCAAGCGCGACGACCCCGCCTTCCCCCTCGGGGCGAACCTCGGGTCGAAGACCTTCACGCCGACCTGGAACGGATCCGCCTGGGCCGTGACGACCGGGACGACCCTGATGGCGGGGAGCGTCCTCAAGCGCTGGTCGGGCGCGACGGTCACCTCGGCCGCAAACGGCCTCCCCTCGAGCCCCGACGACGGCCGGGTCTACGTGGGTCATAAGGTCACCGGCCCCGGCCCGTCGGGCCCGTACCACTACGAGTACGCCTTCCACAACCGCGACAACTCGCGCGGGGTCTCCGCCTTCCGGATCCCGATCTGCGCGGAGGCGTCCTTCTCGAACGCGGGATTCCGCGACATCGACGCCGACGCGGGGAACGACTGGAGCGTCGCGCGGAACGCCGACGAGATCGTCGTCTCGACCGCGGCGAACCCCCTCCTCTGGAACACGATCTACAACGTCTGGTTCGACTCGGATGCCGCCCCCGCCGCCGGGAGCCTCGTCCTCGACCAGTTCCTCGCCGGCCCCGGCTCCCCGAGCTTCGCCGTCTCGGCCTCGGCGCCGACCGGGCTCTACAACGTGAACCTCGGGCCGGGCTGCGGCGCGCCCTCCGCGCCGACCCTCCTCGCCTCGGGCTCGCCTCCCCGCGCGATCCTCGGGAACGCCTCCTTCGGGGTGACCACGTCCGGACACCCGGCGGGCGCCCCGGTCGGGCTCTTCGCGCTCGCCCCCGGCGGGCCGACCGACCTCGGCGGAGGCTGCGCGATCTACTCCTCGGGGCTCCCCGGAGCCTTCGCGCTCTCCGTCGGGACGGCGAACGGCCTCGGCACAGCGGCCTGGTCTCTCCCGGTCCCGGCCGACTCCGCCCTCGAGGGCCTCACCCTCGACCTCCAGGCGGTCGCGCTCGTCCCGGGCGGGGCCTACCTCGGCGCGTTCAACCTGACGAACGGCCTGCGCGTCCGCGCCGGGAACTCGATCCCCGGCTGCCCGTAGCCCGCCGCTCCGCGGACACCAGATAGCGGATCGGCTCCCGGCTCTCGATCCGGGGCTCGAGGCCAGCGCGACGGATCAGCGACTCGAGCCTCCCCATCTCGAACCCCTCCGAGGCCCAGCCCGTCGTCGTCACGACGAGGGAGCCCCGGGTGCGCTCGGGATCGATCCTCCCGAACCGCTCGCTTCCCTCGAGCCGCCGGTACCACTCGAGCCGGTCCGGGAGGGCGCTCTCCGCATAGACGGTCAGCAGGAGGACTCCGCCCGGCCGGAGGACCCGGGCCATCTCCCCCACCGCCGCCTCCTGCTTGTCCCCGAAGTTCCCGAGCGAGGCCTGGATGCACAGGACTCCGTCGAACGTCTCGTCCCGGTACGGGAT
>CBRGOK010000470.1:0-3736 GCA_967798035.1 uncultured bacterium | reverse complement strand
CGCCACCACCGAGGCCGAGCGGGAGGAGTTCGCGGCGCGGCAGCCCTGGGCCGTCCGGGAGAAGGCCGCCGAGGCGCTCGCGAAGCTCCGGAGTCCGGCGACCCTCGAGTTCCTCGCCCGCGACGTCCTCCTCGCGCGCTCCGCCTACCCGATCCCCGCCCGCTCCGCCGCCGCGCGCGCCCTCGGCGAGTCGCGCCTCCCCCACCTCGTCGCGCCGCTCCGCGCCGCGACGCGCGATCCCGACGAGGGGGTCCGGGCGGCGGCCGCCTCGGCGCTCGGGTCGGTCGGCACGCCCGAGGCCGTCCGCACCCTCCTCGGGCGGATCCGCGACGAGGATCCGGTCGTGCGCGCGCGGCTCCTCGAGGCGCTCGCCCAGGCGCTCGCGCTGGAGGGGAGGGACGAGGCCGCGGAGGCCCTCGCGAAGGAGGCGGCCGCGGTCGTCGTCGGATGCCTCTCCGACCCGGACTGGCGCGTCCGGGCCGCGGCGGCCGACTACTTCGTCCGCCGCCCCTCCGAGAAGGCGGTCGAGCCCCTGATCGCGGCGCTCGCCGCCGAGAGGGAACGCGCGAAGAGCGGGGAGGGGCGCAAGCGGATCGTCTTCGCCCTCACCCGGGCCCTGACCCGGCTCGCCGGCCAGGCGGTCTCCCTCGACGATCCGAAGCGCTGGCAGGACTGGTGGGCGGTCCACCGCGCCTCCTTCCGAGTCGCGCCCGCCGTGACGGCGACCGCGGGTCCCCGGAGCGGCGAGCCGACCTACTTCGGGATCCCGGTCCGGACCGACCGCGTCGTGTTCGTCCTCGACGTGTCGGGGAGCATGGCGGAGCCGGTCGACTCCGAGGCCCCCCCGGCGGCCCCGGCGGCCGGCCGCCGGCCCCGGCCCACCCGGGCGAGCCTGCAGGCCCCGCCCCCCGTCGCGGGACCGACGAAGCTCCAGCGGGCGAAGGAGGAGCTCCTCGCCATCCTCGGCCGCCTCGGTCCCGAGGACCGCTTCAACGTCGTCCTCTTCAGCGGGGGAGTCGAGCGCGTCTTCGACACCGTCGTCCCCCCCACCCCGGAGAACGTCGCCACCGCGACGGAGAGGGTGCGGGGAGTCTGCGCCTCCGGCGGCACGAACCTCTTCGGCGCCCTCGAGGCGGCGCTGCGGATCCGGGGGGTGGCGGTCGACCGCTTCTACACCGACGCCGACACCGTCTTCCTCCTCTCGGACGGGGCCCCGACCGTCGGGCCGGTCGTCGATCCCGACACGCTCGCGGAGGCGATCTCCTCGGCGAACCTCGGCTCCCGGATCGCCCTCCACGGGATCTACTTCGGGCCCTCGAACTCCCCCGCCGCCGAGTTCATGCAGCGGCTCGCCGCCGGGAACTACGGGGAGTTCCGGCGCGTGGCGCCGTAGTCGCGCCCGCCGGCCGGGGGGCCCCCCCCGACCGTCTCGCGCAGGAACCCGAGGAGCGCGCGGTTCGTCTCCTCCGCCCTCTCGACGTGGGGGATGTGCTCGGCCTCGAGGAGGAGGAGCCGCGCCCCCGGGATCTCGCGCGCCAGCCGCTCCCCGTGCGCGACGGGGAGGACCCGGTCCCGGCGCCCCCAGAGGATCAGCGTGGGGACCCGGATCTCCCGGTGGCCGGCCTCGAACGGGGCGGGGTCCTCCGGCATCACGTCCTGCTCGAACCGGGCGAAGGCCGACTTCGCCCCGGGCCGCTTCGCCTCCCGCACGTACTCCTCGAGGACCTCCCGCCCGATCACGGAGAGATGCGGGACGCACTGGCCGAGGCCGATCCGGACGAGCAGCCGGGCGGGGACGAGGGGGTAGAGGAGGCGGTTGAACCAGGCGTTCTTGAAGAGCCGCGTGTAGCTCCCGACGCCCTCGGCATAGCAGGCGGGATCGACGCCGACGAGGGCGGAGACGCGATGCGGGCGCATCCTCGCCTGGAGGAGCGCCACGCCGCCGCCGTAGGAGGACCCGACGAGGGCGGCGCGTTCGATCCCGAGGCGGGCCCGGAACTTCTCGAGCAGCTCCGCCATCGCCGGCATCGAGTACTCCCGGTCGACCGGCTTGTCCGAGAGACCCGCCCCCATCATGTCCCACGCGATCGCCCGGTAGCCCTCCACCGCCAGCAACTCGAGCTGGTGGCGCCACCCGATCGCGCAGTCCCCCATCCCGTGGACGAGGAGGACGGCGGGCCCGCTCCCCGCCTCGACGTAGTGGATCCGGAGGCCGTCGACCTCGACCTCCCTCGCGTACCCGAGCCTCTCCCAGCGACTGCGGATCGTCTCGCGGGGGGGTGCGACGGCCATGGAGGGGCGGCATTCTAGGGGAGTGATCCGGGCCCGCCCCCCCGCCCTCCTCCTCGCGCTCGCGACCCTCGCCGCCGCATCCTGCGAGCCGACCGAGGTCCGGATCCGGACCGACCTCTTCCCCGACGGATCCTGCTCCCGCGAGGTCGTCCTCGCCTTCCCGGAGGCGGAGGAGGAGGGGAGGAAGACGGGGAAGCCCGACGTGCCGGAGGGCCTCCTCCTCCCCGACCGGGAGGCGTGGCCGGTCTGGACGCTCGAGGGGACGACCCTCCTCGCCCGCGGCTTCTTCGCGAGGGCCGCGGAGATCCCCCCCGACTTCCGGTTCCGCCGGCGCAAGGAGGGGAGGGTCCTCGACCGGACCGTCTCCCACCGGAAGCAGGACTTCGTGTTCTTCGAGCGCCACCTCTGGAGCGAGTCCTTCCGCGAGCCGGTCGACCGGGACGCGATGGAGGCCTCCCTCGCGGACGCGGTCGGGGAGGCCGTGGCCGTCGCGAAGAAGGCGCTCCGCGCCTGCCTCCATCCGGAGTTCGACGTCGCGGAGGTCGAGGGGTGGCTCGACGCGCAGGGGAGCCGACTCCTTCGCTCGCTCCTCGTCCTGTGGTGGGAGGGCCTCCGCGATCCCGACGGGGAGCGGCTCGCCAAGCGGGCCGCTGCGCGCCTCTCGCGGGAGGGGATCGCGCTGCGGGCGGAGGACCTCCTCGCGGAGGACGCCCTCGAGCGCGTGCGGGTCGCCCTCGCGAGGAAGCTCTCGACCCTCGTGCGCCTCCCCCGCCCGCAGGGGGAGCGGACGCCCGCCCCGGTTCCCCCCGCCGCCGTCGAGCAGCGGCTCGCCCCGGATCGGCTGGGGGAGGTCCTCCAGGCGACGCTCGCCGAGCACTTCGGCGGCAAGGAGGCCGCGGAGAAGTGGATCGGCGACCGCCACGCCGACCTCGTCGGGGACCTCGGCGGGCCGCAGGACAAGCGGCTGCGATTCGACTGCACGCTCGCGATGCCCGGGGAGATCCTCCGGACGAACGGGGTCCTCCTCGCTCCGAACGAGGTCCTCTGGAGGTTCACCTCGGGCTCCCTCTTCCCGAACGGGACGAGGCTCGAGGCGGAGTCGGTCGTGCTCCAGGTCCACCGGCTCGCCTCCCTCTCCGGATCGAAGGGCTTTCTCGGGAAGCGCGACGTCCTCGACCTGATCGAGGCGTTGACGGACGAGCGCGGGACGGTCCAGGCCCGGGCGATCGCCGCCCTCGAGGCCGGGCTCGAGGACCGCGACCTCGGGAAGGCGCTCGCGCGGGTGAGGAAGGTCGACGAGAAGTGCTCCGCTCGGCTGCGCGAGATCCTCGCCGAGCCGGGCGGGAGGAAGGGCTGAGCCTCCGGCTCGCGCGGATCCGGGAGGGGCTCCGCGCCCTCCTCCGCCCCTCGCCCGACGCGGATCGCCTCCCCCGTTTCGTCCCCC
>CBRGOK010000469.1:0-3740 GCA_967798035.1 uncultured bacterium | reverse complement strand
TACAACGCCCTCGCCGTCCCGATCGCGGCGGGCGCCCTCTACCCGTTCACGGGCACCCTCCTCGATCCGATGGTCGCCTCCGTCGCGATGACGGCGAGCTCCCTCTCCGTGGTCGGCAACGCGCTGCGCCTCCGGAAAGCGCCGCTCCGCTAGGAACGCCCCGTCAGACCGGAGCCTCGCCGAAGAGGCTTCGGCGCAGGCGCTGAGGCAGAGGTCGGTCGGCGACGATCGCGGCGACGACGACGAGCGTGCCCCCGACCCCCTCGAGCGAGCCGGGCACCCGCTCCCGCACGAGCCAGGCGAAGAAGACGGCGAAGACCGGCTCCAGGGCGAAGATGAACGCCGCGCGATTCGCGGTCGTGTGGCGCTGTCCGTAGACCTGCCCCCACAGGGTCGCCGCCGTCGCCGCGAGCGCGAGGTAGACGAGGAGCGCGATGTTTCCGCCGGAGAGCGCCGGGACGGGTTGCGCCTCGATCCCGGCCGAGGCGATCGAGAGCGCCGCCGTCGTCGCCAGCTCGACGCCTGTGAGGGCCATCACCGGCGACTCGCGCATGTATTCCCCGAGGAGCACGATCTGGACGGCGAAGACGATCGCGCATGCGACCGTCAGGAGATCCCCGTCCCGCACGCCATCCTCGAGGGGGACGCCGAAGAGGCAGACGATCCCGCCCGTCCCGAAGAGCATCGCCGCGAGCGTCCCGGCGACGGGGGTCCGCTTGAGGAGGGACCAGCCGAGCAGGGGGACGAGGATCGTCGAGAGGGCCGTGAAGAAAGCGGAGCGCGCCTCGGTCGTCCGACCGAGCCCGAGGGTCTGGAGGCTGAAGCCGAGGTAGACGAGGACCCCGAGGATCGCGCCGCGCCGCAGCGTCTTCCCGTCGACGGCCCCCGGCCGGAGGAGGACCGGGAGGAAGGCGAGCGCGGCGAGCCCGAAGCGGAACGCCATCAGGGAGAAGGGGGGCCAGACCGCGAGCGCCTCCTTCACCCCGACGAAGGTCGTCCCCCAGATCGCCGTCGTGGCGAGGAGGACCCCTTCCGCCCTCCTGCGCTCGCTCACACGCGGGCCCCGA
The DNA here is from genome assembly GCA_967798035.1 of uncultured bacterium. GTDB lineage: Bacteria > Planctomycetota > UBA1135 > UBA1135 > JAKEFM01 > JAKEFM01. The sequence continues at coordinate 2,673 of CBRGOK010000469.1, read as the reverse complement.
AGATCTTCCCCTCGAACACGACCTCCCCTCCGGCGAATGCCTGCGTGTCCCACCGCCCCGCCTGCGAGCGGAGGTTGAGCAATCGCGTCGCGACGACGAGGCGGCAGGGGGGGGCGACGGCCCCGCGGAACCGGACCTCGTCGAGCCCGCCGAAGCCGTAGAAGCCCTTCTCCGGCGGTTTCATCCGCAGGGTCCAGAAGAAGGTGCACAACTGCGCCGCGGCCTCGACCATCAGGACGCCCGGCAGGATCGGCCGTCCCGGGATGTGGCCCCGCGTCCAGAAGGCGTCCGCGCGCACGTCGTGGAAGCCGACGCAGAGATCGTCCCCCTCCGCGTAGTGGAGGATCCCGGAGAGCATCTCGAACTCGAAGCGTTGGGGATTGATCTGGCGGATCCGCTCGGGGCCGAAGAGCACCGGGGCGTCCTCGAATCGAGCGGGGTCGATGAGCGGGGTCGCGGGCACGGGGAAGAGCGCGCCGAGTCCGTTTCCGAGCGCGTCGCCGGTAGGTTAACGCGCTGGGACCCCGAGCGGGTGGAGGACTTCTCCGGGCGTTCCGGTCTCTTGAACTGGGGAAGGGGGGGGGCTCGCCTACCACTCCGTCGGCCCGGTGCCCTCCGCCATCTCGCGGACGAGATCGAGCAGCTGCCGGCGCCATTCCTCCGGGGCTCCCTTCGCCCGGTTCCCGTGTCCCGGCAGGACCCACTCGAAGGGGTGCTCCACGAGCCGCGAGAGCGAGCGGGTCTGCTCCTCCCACGAGTACCAGCAGGCGTCCCGGAAAGCCGAGAGCCGCCGTCGAGTGCGACTCCAGTGGAGCGAATCCCCGGTGAAGAGGAACCGCCGCTCGAGGAGGAAGACGACGCTCCCCTTCGTGTGCCCCGGGACGGGGATGGCCGCGAGGGAAGGGGTGATTGCGGTGGGGTCGGGTCCGCGCAGCAGGTCCGTGGCGAAGGGCGCGGCGTCCGCGTCGTCCTCGTGGATCCAGACCCGCGCGCCGAACCGGTCCGCGAATCGCTTCGCGTCCGCCACGTCGTCGCGGTGGGTGAGGAGCACGTGGGCGAGGCCGCCCGACTCCTCGAAGGCGCGGACGAGAGGGGGGACGAACCGGGGAGAGTCGACGAGGAGGTTCCCCCCGGCCCGCCGGACGAAGTAGGCGTTCGCGCCGAAGGAATCGCGGTGGGTGAAGCCGCAGTAGTGGACGCCCTCCTCGAGGGGCTCCGGGAAGAGGCCCTCGACCGCCGGCTTCTCCCCGACGACCCCGATCGATCCGGTCGGGCAGGCGAGCATCGCGCGAGCGGCGTCGCGCTGCTCCTCGGCCGTCGAGGGCTGGCGGACGACGACGGACTGGCCGTCCACCTCCTCGAACATCCAAGGGGCGCACTGCCGCGAGACGTCGCAGTCGATGCAGGAGCGGTCGACGAACCAGGGGCCGGGGACGTTGGAGGGGTGTCGATCGGCCGGATTCGCCATGGGTGGGCGGGACGCGCCTAGCGCGCCGCTTCGAGAACCACGCGGACGGAGGCCTTCTCGCGCGCGGCGACCTTCGCCTCGACGTAGCGCTGGAGGTAGCCGTCCGCGCGCACGGAGATGCGGTAGTCCCCGGCCGGCAGGTTTCGAGCGAGGACGATTCCCTCGGGAGGCGTCTGCAGGTGGAAGGTTCCGCCGGGCGGCCCGAACCCGTCGACCTGCGCGGGGAGCGGCCTCCCCTCCCCGTCGACGACCGCGATCTCGGCGGAGCCGAGGATCGGGAGGCGGACGTCGTGCCGGAGAGGGGCGTCCTCGAGGGCGATGCGGAGCGGCGGGAGGTAGGCCGCCTCCTGCGGCCCGACGAGGAGCCGGTAGACGCCCGAGGTCACCTCCTCGACCCGATACCGGCCGGCGGCGTCGCTCTTCCCCTCGAGCCGGGCCTTCCCCGGGCGCTCCTCCTCGAGGCGGACGACCACCCCCTCGAGAGGCGTCCCCTCCTCGTCGAGGACGACCCCGTCGACGAAGACCGCGCGGCGAAGGACGAGCCGGACCGCGAGGTCGCGGCCGCCCGGGCCAATCGCGACGGGAGTCGAGACGGCGCTCAGCCCCGGTCCGGAGGCGCGGACGAGGTAGGCCGCGTCGGGAAGGTCCTCGAAGACGCAGCGGTCCGACCCGCGCGGGACGACCGAGGTCCTCTCGACGGCGGTTCCCGGGGCGAGGAGGAGCGAGGTCGGTCCGATGTCGACCGAGCAGGCGACCGTCCGGGGACCCTCCGGGGGATCGACGAGGAAGATCCGGAGGCGTCCTTCTCCGGCGTGCGGGAGCGTCGGGGCGTCCCCCGATTCCTCGGTCTCTGTCCTCGGGGGAGGGACGGGAGCCGGGGGAACTTCGGAGGCCGACGAGGGGGCTCGCTCGGAGGAATGGCTGCCCTCGGAAGGGGAGACCTGCTCGGGAGCGTCGAGGAAGAGGACGGCGGCGAGGAGGAGGCCCGCCCCCGCGATCGCGAGGAGGAGGGCCGCCCGCGCCCCGCCACGGACGTTTGACTCTCTTTCGCGGACGGGGGTAGTTTGTCCGTTCTTCTCCCGCGTCGCGTCGGTCGCACTCACGGCCGTCAATGTAGCAGCCGGGTCGCCGCGGGTTTCCGCCGATAAGGCGCTCCTCCATGCTCCTCCCCCTGCTCCTCGCCCTCTCCGGAGGCTCGGCTCACA
>CBRGOK010000468.1:0-3742 GCA_967798035.1 uncultured bacterium | reverse complement strand
GCCTGCGCGGCGGCTAAACGGAACGCCATGCGGCCCGTCCCCCAGCCGTTCGACCTCCAGGACTTCCCGCGACACGACCTTCGTCTCGCCGGGATCGAGGACGGGCAGGTCTAGATGTTGCATGGTGGGCGAAACCTCCGTCTCGACCTTCCCCGGATCCCGAGGATCACGGCCTTCCCCTCCCGTCCTGCTTCATGTCGACCCCTGTGCCGACGCAGGGACGCGGCCGCGGCCAGCGGAGTCTTCGACTCGATGATCGATCCACCTCGTCGTCGACTGACTTCGCGGGCGGTCTATCGGTGCGGGAAGGAGGCGTCAAGGTCGCCGGCCGCCGGTAGAGAGGGGGAGCGGACGCCGCCGGGCGAAGGGGCCGGGCCCTCGCCCTCACCAGACGCCGGGGACGAGGCGCTTCGTCCGCGCCATGTACGCCTCGTAGTCCTTCCCGAACTCGTCGCGCATCATCCGCTCCTCGGGGCCGACGCGGAGGGCGAAGAGGAGCCCCATCGCGACGAGGTAGGAGGGGCCCGCCACCCAGTTGGGTAGGACGAGCGCCTGGCCGACGGAGTAGAGGAGGAGGGCGAGGTACATCGGGTGGCGGATCCGACGGTAGATCCCCTCGCTGACGAGCGTGTGCCCCTCGCGCACCTGGAGCGTGATCGACCAGTTCCTCCCGAGGTCCGCGTGCGAGCGGCGGAAGAGCCAGAGGCCGGCCGCGAGGCAGAGGACGCCGGCGACGTACGGGACGGGATGCAGAGGGTAGTCCGCGAACGCGAACACTCCCCGGAGGGTCCAGAGGAGGGGGATGAAGAAGCCGAGCCAAGCCAGCACGAGGAGGGCGACCTCGAGCGGCCCCTTCCGGCTCGAGATCACCTTGACCGAGCGGCTTCGCTGGCCGTGCGGCGCGCGGATGACGACCATCGCGGCGCACCCCGCGAGGACCGCCCCCTTCGCGAACCAGGTATTCATGGCCCGGGAGGATAGGCCCTCCGCGCCTCTCCGGCTCGGCCTCGACGGATGGCACTCCTCGACGTTCAGGAGTGCCATATGGCAGTTCTCCTTGAGCGGGAGTGCCATGCCTCAACCCCCTATCTCGGTGGCGCTTGCGGAAGGCCCCTCTCGCTTCCCGCGTCCCCCGTGCACGGAGGGTGTCGAGAGTGAACGCGTTGGTGGTCAGGCGGGTGCCGCCGACTCCGCCTCCGATCAGCGCGCCCTGTCCATCGCCCACTTCACCCCGCCGCGGCAGGCGAGGAAGAGGAAGACGAAACAGTAGAGGGCGGCCATCTCCCCCTGGTTGATGGCGGGGAAGAAGTTCCGGCCGAACTGGAACTTCCAGTGGAACTGGAAGTATGCGACGGCCATCGTCCCGCTGCAGAGGAAGGCCGCCGCGCGCGTCCGGAACCCCAGCCCCACGGCCAGGCCGCCGAGGAGCTCGATCATTCCGCCGAACCAGAGTTGGTGCCCGAAGGGCGGCCTGAAGTCGGAGAGCACCCCGAGGATCTTCTGGGCGCCGTGGAAGCAGAGCATGAACCCCGCCGCGATGCGCAGCAGGCCGTAGGCGTGGTCCGCGTACTTCTCGAGCCATTTCATGGGCGTGCGCTCCTCCGCGAGGCGCCGTGGGATGTCCGAAGCCCCGCCTCGCCCCGCGGCTCCGCCGCGGAGTCTCGTCCGACGGATCCCGGCGTCCGCGAAGCGGGCGCCTAGGCCTCGACGAGGACCTTGAAGCCCCCGTAGGCCATGCGATTGCAGTCGAAGGGCATGTCCTTCGAGTCCAGCTTCTGCAGCCTCGGGTCCTTCATGACCTTCGCGTTCACGCTGTCGCGGTGCTTGCGCGACTTGAACAGGATCAAGGAGAAGATCGCCGTCTCCCCGCGCTTGAGCTTGATCGTCTTCGGGAAGCCCGGCCCCATCTTGACGGCGAGGTCGTCCCCGACGCACTCGAAGTACTCGAGGGCCCCGCAGTCCCGCCAGACGCGGCCGCCGAGTCTTGCCATGCGGCGGTAGGCCCCGAGCTTCTTCCTCGGGACGGGGAGAAGGTATCCGTCGACGTAGCGCGCCATGAGGAGACTCCTTCGATCATTCTCGCCGGAACTACCATCCGGGCGGGGATTCTACGGCGAGGGGGACCCCGTACCACTCGGCGATCGACCCCCCTACGTCCCCCGCTTCACCCGCTGCCACTCCCGCTTCAGGATCGGCTGCGACAGGGCGGTGATCGCCTCGACGTCCTGTTCCGTCTCGGCCTCCTGGACGTCCTCGGACTGCAGCCGCTTGATCGACCGGTCGAGCGTCGCGAGGAGCTGCTGGTGGTCCGCCTCCGTCGGGATCATCAGGAGCCGGATCTTCGACTGGACGAACACCTTCCGAGCCATCTTGTCGAGCAGGGCGGGGCGGGGCGTCCTCGCCGCGCCCCTAGCGCGCCGGGCCGGCGGCCTTCGCGATCTGCGTCAACTCCGGCAGGTCGGGGTCGGCGTCGCGCCAAAACCGCCTCGCGGCTTCGAGCTCCCGCGCCGCCCCCGCCGCGTCCCCCTTGTTCCGGAGGACGAGGGCCATGGCGAGGTGGCTCCCCCCGTAGGCCGGATCGTGGTCGAGCATCTGCGCCGCGGTGTACTCCGCCAGGTCCCAGTCCCCCGCCTCGATCGCGCCGCGCGCCATCGACTCGAGGCGGAAGAGGGTCTGCGTCCACGCATCGGGGCCCGGGATCGCGCGGAGGGCGCGCTGCACCTCCTTCAGGAGGGCGCGCCCCTCCTCGGCCTTCCCCGTCCGGATCAGGAGGTCTCCCCGCAGGGAATCGACCCAGGGCTCCACCATCGCCCGGCGCGGGACGATGCCGGGGGTCACCCGCGGGACCTGCTCGAGCTCCTTCCGGGCGGCCTCGAGGGCCGCGGCCGCCTCGTCGTTTCGCCCGAGCCAGAGGAGCGCCTCCCCCGCCAACGCGTGGCCGACGGTCCGCGACTGCGGGAATTCCGTCTTCGTCAGCGCCCGCGCCTCCTCGAGCGCCTCCGCGTACCGGCCGCGGTGGATGAGGAAGTTCGGGAGCTCGAGCAGCCCGAACGCGCGGTAGGCGCCCACGACCGCCAGGGAGGCCGCCTCCCGCATCGTCTTCTCCGCGAGCCTCATCTGACCCTTGTGCTCGAAGCAGGTCGCGAGGAGACCGAGGTTGTGGCCGTGGTGCCAGTCGAAGTCGGGGGAGATCCCCTCGGCCTCGTAGTAGGCGCGCTCGACGGCGTCGGCCTTCTGGAACTGGGCGATCGCCTCGTCGATGCGTCCGACGCGCCGCAGGTCGTGCCCCCACATGTGGGCGGCGTGGGGGATCGAGGGCGCGAGGCGCGCGAAGGCCTCCCCGTGCTCGAGCGCCTTGTCGATGCGGCCGATCGTCTCGTAGGAGTGGACGAGGAAGTGGTGGGCCGAGGCGTGGTCCGGGACGAGCTTCAGGACCCTCTCGTAGAAGGCGACCGACGAGGCCGTCCCCCGCTGGCCCCTCCCCGCGGCGTTCGGCTCCTCGGCGGTGCCCCGGAGCAGCCAGAGCTGCGGATTCTCCAGGTCGGCCGCCAGGGCGTCGTCGATCGCCTTCTTGTAGGCGAGGAACTTTCCCGCGTCCTCGAGCGCGTCGATCGCGGCGAGCTGCTTCCCGCGGATCTCGATGCGGGTCCGCTCCCGCTCGCCGGCGCTCGAAGCGAGGGACTTCGCCTTCTCGAAGAATCGCTTCGCGGCCTCGGGATTGTCGAGGCCGGAATAGGTGTGG
>CBRGOK010000467.1:0-3755 GCA_967798035.1 uncultured bacterium | reverse complement strand
AGTACGTCCAGCGGGTCGCCCCGACCGCGTTCAACTTCACCACCCCGGTGAACTACCCCAAGGGCGAGCTCTCCGGCTACGAGATCGAGGGGCGGGAGACGCTGGGCCGGTACTGGGACGCGCTCGAGGGGCTCTCCGTCGGCGCCAACGCGACGTTCATCGACTCGGAGGTGACCCTCTCGGACGAGGAGGCCGCCGGCTTCGAGCAGCCGAACATCCAGGCCCCGATGAGGACGCGCGACATGACGAACGCGCCCGAGCACCTCTACAACCTCTACCTGACGTACGACCTCCCCTCCACGGGCACGCAGGTGGGCCTCTTCTACACCGTCCAGGGGGACACCCTGATCGCCGGGGCCGGGCACGCGACGGAGTTCCTGGTGCCGAACGTCTACGCCAAGGAGTTCGACACCCTCAACCTCACGGTGATGCAGAAGCTCGGCAAGCATTTCCACCTGCAGTTCCAGGGCAAGAACCTGACCGACCCGAGGATCGAGACGGTCTACCGCTCCGACCACATCGCGCACGACGTGACGAAGACCTCCTACTCCAGGGGCGTCGAGTTCTCGATCGCCCTCGGAGCGGAGTTCGCCTTCTGAGGCGGGCGAAGCAACGGGAGAGAAGGAACGAGACGAGCATGAAAGAGCGAACCAGCGAAATCGGGCTCCGCGGGGCCGGATGGCGGGGCCTCGTCTGGACCGCGGCCCTCGGACTCCTTGTTTCACCCGCCCTCCTCGCCCGCCAGGAGGCGGGGAAGGGAGAGGAGCCTCCCGCGCCGACCCTCGAGGAGACGCGGCTCGCCATGGGGAAGTGGATCGAGACCCAGCAGATCCTCTCCAAGGAGCGCAAGGACTGGCAGCAGGGGAAGGAGATCCTCCTCGCCCGGCTCGACGTGATCCGCCAGGAGATCTCCTCCCTCGAGGGGAAGATCGCGCAGGCGGAGACGAGCGTCGCCGAGGGGCAGCGAAAGAAGGACGACCTCCGCGCGGAGAACGACCGGTTGAAGGCGGTCGGCGCGCAGCTCGCGGAAGCCCTGACCGCCATGGAGGGGGAACTGCGCCCGCTCTTCCGCTCCCTCCCCGAGCCGGTCCGGGCGAAGCTCCAGCCCCTGGTCCAGCGCATCCCCGAGGATCCGGCGAACACCCGCGTCTCCGCCGCCGAGCGGTTCCAGAACGTCCTCGGCATCCTGAACGAGCTCAACAAGGCCAACAACGAGATCGCCGTCCTCTACGAGGTCCGCAACCTCTCCGGCGGCGCCCCCTCCGAGGTCCAGGCGATCTACGTCGGCCTCGCCCAGGCCTACTACCTCGGCGCCCGCGGCGAATCGGGAATCGGGCGCCCGACCCCCGAGGGGTGGCAGTGGGAGGCCTCCCCTTCCCTCGCCGAACGCCTGCGGACGGTCCTCGAGATCCTCCAGGGCAAGCACTCCCCGGCCTTCGTGCCTCTCCCGGTGACCCTCCGATGAAGAACTTCTGCGTCGCGCTCTCCCTTTCTTTCCTCGCCGACCGCGGCGTCGCCCAGCGGGAGACGATGGACCGGCTGTCGCGCTCCGCCGAGCAGGAGCTCGCGCGGGGCATCGAGGAACTCACCCGGCTGCGCGAGACGATCGCGACCGAGAAGCTCCCCCTCGCGGAGTCCCTCACGGCCTCCGAGGAGAAGGTCACGCAGCTGCGCCGCGACCACGAGAAGGTCGCTCGGTCGGTGGACGCGGGGCACCTCGAGGTCGCCGCCATCCAGGCCGAGATGAAGGCCCGGCAGGACGAGCTCGCCTACATCGGGAACCTCCTCGACGAGTACGCGCGGACCTTCGAGTCGAAGGTCAACGTGAGCGAGCTCCAGGTCTTCGGGAAGGGCCTGGAGACCGCCAAGCAGGCGAGCGAGAACGCCTCCCTCTCCCTGCCGGAGAAGTTCGCCCGGCAGCTCGACTTCGCCCGCCTCACGCTGAAGCGCCTCTTCGACGTCGTCGGCGGGATGCGCTTCGCCGGCGTCGCCGTCGATCTGCAGGGGACGGTCGCGCAGGGGCAGTTCGCGATCGTCGGCCCGGTCGCGCTCTTCCGAGCCGACGGCGGGGCCGCCGGCCTCGTCGTCCCGCAGACCGGATCGCCGAATCCGCTGATGCGCCCCCTCGAGGGGGAGATGCAGGCGGGTCTCGCCGCCCTCGTCGAGAAGGGGGAGGGGACCCTCCCGCTCGACCCCTCGCGCGGCGGCGCGCTGAAGGCCCTCGTGCAGCGGACGAACCTGATCCACATCTTCAAGAAGGGGGGGCCGATCATGTGGCCCCTCCTCGCCGCCTCGATCCTCGCGCTCGGGACCGTCCTCGAGCGGGTCTTCTTCCTCGCCAGGGAGCGGCGCAAGCGCGACCCCAAGGCCCTCGAGCGGCTGCTCGCGGACGTGGAGCGGGGGGACACGGACGGGGCGATCCGCGCCACCGCGGACTCGAGGTGCTACGTCGTGCGCACGCTGCGCTACGCCCTCCAGCACCGGGAGAAGTCCCTCCCCAACGCCCTCCTCTACGCGCAGTCGAAGGAGCTGAAGCGCTTCCAGCGCGGCATCCCCCTCCTCGACACGGTGATCACGCTCGCTCCGCTCCTCGGGCTCCTCGGGACCGTCACCGGGATGATGGGCTCCTTCTCCCTCATCGGAGGGGAGCTGAGCGCGCCCGGCGCCATCACGGGGGGGATCGCCGAGGCGCTGATCGCCACGGCCTTCGGCCTCGGGATCGCGATCACCGCCCTCCTCCCCTTCAACTTCCTGAACACCCGGCTCGAGGAGGCGAAGCACGACATCGAGTCGGCCTCCACCCAGCTCGAGCTCCTGTCCCACCCGCCGGCGAGCAGCGCGCCGGGGAACGGCGCCCCGACCGGCGCACACGCCCTCAACCCCCGGGCGCTCCTCGGAGCCGTCTGACCGTGCACGCCTCCTCCAGCGGCGGCTCCCGCAAGCGAGCGCGGATCGAGATCATCCCGCTCATCGACATCATCTTCTTCCTCCTGGCGACGTTCAACATGGTGTCGCTCTCGATGACGAAGAAACAGGGGGTCCAGGTGGCCCTCCCGACGGCCGGCACCGCCGCCTCCCTCGGCGATTCCCAGCAGATGGAGAAGGCGGTCACCCTCAGCGTCACCGAGAAGGGGGAGGTCTTCTTCAACAAGGAGAAGATCACCCTCGCCCAGCTCCCGCTGCGGCTCCAGAACCTCAAGTCGACCGTCACCGACCCGCGGGTCATCGTCAACAGCGACGCCGGCGCCGACTTCCGGCACGTCGTCGGCGTCCTCGACGAGGTCCGCCGGATCGGGATCGCCAAGGTCGGCATCAACACGGACAAGAAGTGAAGCTCGCCGGCTTCTTCACCCTCCTCGCCGCGGTCGTCCTGCACGCGGGCTTCCTCCTCTTCGGCGGGCTCCTGATCCCGAAGGCGAAGGAGGACCACGGCACCCTCCAGGAGGTCGACCTCCTCGCCGAGGCGGAAGCGGAGGCCGAGAAGAAGAAGGAGAAGCCCGCCGAGCCCGACGCGCAGAAGAAGGACGAGGAGGAGATGGAGGCGGAGGACGAGCCTCCCCCCGACGCGGAGGAGCTGCTGCGCTCCCTCGAGCTCTCCCCGGTCGCCGACGCCCCCGCGCTCGAGGCGGCGAGCCTCGGCGCGATCGAGATGGCTCTCGCCGGCCTGGGAGGAGGCGGCGACTTCCGCGAGGCCCTCGGCGTCGGCTCCGGGGGACGCATCGGCGGCCTCGGGACGCCGGGCGCCCTCGACGAGG
>CBRGOK010000466.1:0-3762 GCA_967798035.1 uncultured bacterium | reverse complement strand
CCCGCCGATCCACACCACCCAGCGGGTGCCGACCGTTTCCTCGAAGCCACGCCGATGCTGGGGGTAGCAGTTGAACTCAAGGAGGCCGTGGATGAAGAGGGGTCGTCGAGTCCGTGGTTGTGAGGGAAGACTGGTTGGAGAAGGTTCGTGGAGAATCGGGGTTGCGGTGCAGGAGGCCAGCACAAGTAGCAGTGAGGCCGTTGCTAGTGTTGCCGAGGGGTTCAGAAAAAACCCACCTCCTTGCGACCGCTTACGAGTTGTGAATGTGGTGGCGTCCACGGTTCAAAGCATGGCCGGGACGGTTGATGGATACACCTGTACGACGGGGGTCCGTCAGTGGGTCGGCGATGAGTCAGCCATCAACCCGGACGACGTCGTAGAGCGTGTCGCGCTCGACCGGGATCCGTCCCGCGTCGCGGCACAGGCGCAGCAGCTCCTCCCGGGTGAGCCGCTGCGGCGTCGTCGCGCCCGCCTCGTGGTAGATCTTCTCCTCGACGACCGTGCCGTCGATGTCGTCGGCCCCGAAGGAGAGCCCCATCTGGGCGACCGGGATCCCGAGCATGATCCAGTAGGCCTTCACGTGGGGGATGTTGTCGAGGAGGAGGCGCGAGACGGCGAGGGCGCGGAGGTCGTCGACCCCGGTCGGCGCCTTCACGTGGGCCATCTCCGTGTTCTCGGGGTGGAAGGCGAGGGGGATGAAGGTCTGGAACCCCCCCGTCTCGTCCTGGAGCGCCCGCAGGCGCAGGAGGTGGTCGACGCGCTCCTCGACCGTCTCGATGTGGCCGTAGAGCATCGTGCAGTTGCTGCGAAGCCCCGCGCGGTGCGCCTCGCGGGCGATCTCGAGCCAGCGGTCGGCGCCGATCTTGAGGCGGAACATCTCCCGGTGGACGCGCTCGGCGAAGATCTCGGCGCCGCCGCCGGGGAGGGAGCCGAGGCCGGCCGCCTTCAGGTCGGCGAAGACCTCGGGGAGGGGCTTCCTCGCCACCTTCTGGATCTGCTCGATCTCGACCATCGTGAAGGCCTTGATGTGGATCGAGGGGCGCGCCGCCTTCACGGCGCGGAGGAGGTCGAGGTAGTAGGCGTAGGGGAGGCGCGGGTCGATCCCGGCGACCATGTGGACCTCGGTCACCGGCTCGTCGAGGTGCTCCCGGATCTTCGCCGCGGCCTCCTCCGGGGAGAAGACGTAGGCGCCCGCCTCGTTCGGGAGCCGCTGGAAGGCGCAGAATCGGCAGAGCTTGTTGCAGACGTTCGTGTAGTTGACGTGCTGGTTGATGTTGAAGAAGGCGGCGTTCCCCCACAGGCGCTCGCGGGCGAAGTTCGCGAGCGCGCCGACCGCGAGGAGGTCGGCCCGGTAGAGGGAGACCCCCTCCTCGAGGGAGAGGCGCTCGCCGCGCAGCACGCGCTCGGCGATCTCGCCGATCCCGGCCCGCCCCGCGAGGCGGCGGGCGAGCCCGGGGTCGGGCGCCTCGAAGCGGGGGAGGCGCGCGCGCGTCGCCGCCGCCGCGGCGGTCGCCGTCGCGCTCACGCGGCGGCTCCCGCGGGGCGCGGCACCGGCCGCTCGTCGACGATCTCGTAGAAGAAGTTGCGCCGGCGTGGGACAAATCCCGCCGCCTCGATCGCGCGCTCGATCTCCCCGATCTCGGTCAGGTGGAAGCACCCGGCGGCGGAGACGACGTTCTCCTCCATCATCGTCCCGCCGAAGTCGTTGACGCCGTAGCGGAGCGAGAGCTGCGCGGCCTTGATCCCCTGCGTGACGTAGGAGGCCTGGAAGTTCTCGAAGTTGTGGAGGAAGACCCGCGCCGTCGCGATCAGGCGGAAGTACTCGGCGGGGGTCGTCCTCCGGTTCCCGAGGCGGTCGCCGAGGGGGGTGCCGTGGGGCTGGAAGTTCCAGGCGGCGAACATCGTGAAGCCCCCCGTCTCGGACTGCAGGTCCCGGAGGCGCGAGAGATGCTCGATCCGCTCCTCGTCCGTCTCGACGGTCCCGTACATCATCGTCGCGGTCGTGCGCAGGCCGAGGGAATGAGCTTCGCGCATCACCTCGAGCCACTCGGCGGAGGAGCACTTCTTCGGCGAGATCTCCCGGCGGACGCGGTCGACGAGGATCTCGGCGCCTCCCCCCGGGATCGAGTCGAGGCCCGCCTCCCGCAGGCGCTCGATCACGGAACGGACGGGGGCCTTCTCGAGGCGCGAGAGGTGGTGGATCTCGGGAGGGGAGAGGCCGTGGATGTGGAGCCCCGGGAACCGGGACTTCAGGTCGCGGAACAGATCCCCATACCAGTCGGTCTTCAGATGGGGGTGATGCCCCCCCTGCATCAGGACGAGGTTGCCGCCGAGGGCGCGCAGCTCCCCGACCTTCTTGTAGAGGACCTCGCGGGAAAGGACGTAGGCCTCGCCGTCCCCGGGCCTGCGGTAGAAGGCGCAGAAGGAGCAGTCCGTGACGCAGACGTTCGTCGGGTTGACGTTCCGGTCGAGGATGTAGGTGACGACCGGGGCGGGATGGAGCCGGGACCGCACCCCGTCGGCGAGGGCGCCGAGGCTCGCGAGATCGGCGCGCCGGTAGAGGAGGAGCGCCTCCTCGCGGGAGAGGGGGAGGCCCTCCTCCGCTCGCGCCGCGATCGCCTGGAGGGAAAGGTCCACGGGGGGGCGGGGTTCCGGATTCCGGAATTCCGGATCGGGGGGGAAGGAGTATAGAGTCCGCCCCCCTTCGTTCGAGCCATGCCGGAAGCCGCCTCCCTGATGGACAAGGTCGTCTCGCTCTGCAAGCGCCGGGGATTCGTCTACCCCGCGAGCGAGATCTACGGCGGCCTCAACTCCTGCTGGGACTACGGGCCCCTCGGCGTGGAGCTCAAGCGCCGCGTGAAGGAGGCGTGGTGGCGCGCGATGGTCCACGACCGCGACGACGTCGTCGGCCTCGACTCCGCGATCCTCCAGAGCCCGCTCGTCTGGAAGGCCTCCGGCCACATCGAGGGATTCACCGACCCGATGGTCGACTGCAAGGCGTGCAAGCACCGCTTCCGGGCCGACCACGTCGAGGGGAACCGCTGCCCCGACTGCGGCGGGGAGCTGACGGAGCCGAGGAAGTTCAACCTGATGTTCAAGACCTTCCTCGGGGCGCTCGAGGACGAGGCCTCCGTCGTCTACCTGCGGCCGGAGACGGCGCAGGGGATCTTCGTCAACTTCCTCAACGTCTCGGCGAGCTCGAGGAAGCGGCCCCCCTTCGGGATCGCGCAGATCGGGAAGTCGTTCCGCAACGAGATCACCCCCGGGAACTTCGTCTTCCGGACGCGCGAGTTCGAGCAGATGGAGATGGAGTATTTCACGCCCCCGGACCAGGCGCAGCGGTGGTTCGAGTACTGGAGGAAGGAGCGCTTCGAGTGGTACGCGCGCCTCGGCGTGCGCCCGGAGCGGCTCCGGATGCGCGACCACCGCGAGGACGAGCTCGCCCACTACGCGCGCGCCTGCACGGACGTCGAGTACGAGTTCCCCTTCGGGTGGTCGGAGCTGGAGGGGATCGCGGACCGCGGGTCCTTCGACCTCGAGCGCCACAGCGAGGCGAGCGGGGAGAACCTGAAGGTGTTCGTCGAGGAGACGAAGAGCCACTACACCCCCTTCGTGATCGAGCCTGCCGCCGGGGTCGACCGCGCGGCCCTCACCTTCCTCGTCGACGCCTACGACGAGGACGTCGCGCAGGGGGAGACGCGCGTCGTGCTGCGGTTCCACCCGCGGCTCGCCCCGATCACGGTCGCGATCCTCCCCCTCGTG
>CBRGOK010000465.1:0-3767 GCA_967798035.1 uncultured bacterium | reverse complement strand
GAAGAAAGTTGCGTCCAACGGTCCGCCCGCGAAGGTCGCCTCCAACGGCGGCGCGACGAAGGTCGCGTCGAACGGCAACGGGAAGAACGGCTCGAACGGTCGCCTGAAGCCGGCCTCGCCCGCCCGCCGCGCGGGACTCCTCGCCCCGGCCGTCGGCAATCCGGGGATGCTCGACGTCCCGGCGTTTCTCCTCGGCTTCCCCTTCTCCTACGGCGCCGACGTCGTGAACAACTCCTGGATGGAGGAGCTCGACGACAAGAAGCGCCGCGTCGACTTGCGCCGCGCGACGCGCCAGTTCCTCGAGCTCTACAACTTCCTCTCCTCCGAGGGGGTCGTCTACCTCCTCCCCTCGCCGGCCAACGGCCTGCAGGACCTCGTCTTCACCGCCAACCTCGGCGTGGTGCTCGAGCACATGCCGGGGAAGGACACCGTCGTGCTGTCGAACTTCACCGTCGCCTCTCGCCGTGGGGAGACGGAGGTCGGGCGGCGCTTCTTCGAGGCGATGGGGTACCGGGTGATCGTCGCGCCCGACCGCTTCGAGGGGGAGGCGGAGCTGAAGCACCTCCACGACAACGTCTACCTCGGGGGCTACGGCCTGCGCTCCTCGAGGGAGGTCTACGACTGGATGGAGCGCACCTTCGACATGCGGATCGTGCGCCTCAAGCAGCGAGAGCCCTACCTCTACCACCTCGATACGACGATCTTCCCGATCACGCGGGAGGCGACCCTCGTCTGCACGGAGCTGTTCGACCGCCAGGAGGTGGCGCAGATCGGGAAGGTCACGAACGTCATCGACGTCTCCGTCGACCACTGCTTCTCGGGGATCACGAACTCCGTGAGGAGCTACAACACGATCCTCAACGCCTCCCACCTCCACGACCTCAAGGCCGGGACGGGGGAGTACCGGGAGGAGATCTCGAAGAACCGGCGGCTCGAGGACCTCGCCTCCGAGATGGGCTTCGAGGTGACGTTCGTCAACCTGAGCGAGTACCTGAAGGCCGGGGCCGTGCTCTCCTGCATGGTCATGCACCTCAACCGGGCCTCCTACGACTTCCGCCTCCTCTAGCGGAGGAAGCGCGCGCCTTCCGGGTCGCCGCCTCGCGGGGCCGCCGGGGAACGCCGCGGCCGCGCCATGAAAGTCGGCCTCACCTACGGGTCGATCTGGAGGGTCTCCTACCCCGTCATCCTCGCGGGAGTCGGGCAGGCGGTCCTCGAGGCGACCGACGTCGCCTTCCTCGCCCACTACGGGGTCGTCGAGGCGGGGGCGGTCGCGATCGCCGACTCGATCTACGAGCTCCTCCTCGTCGGGGCCCTCGGCCTCATCGACGGGATCCAGGTCGTCCTCGCGCGGCGGGCGGGCCGGGGCTCGACCGCGGGAGTGGGGGCGGTCTTCCGCCAGGGCTGCCGGCTCCTCCTCCTCGCCTCCCTGGCGGTCTTCCTCCTGGTCAAGGTCGCCGTCCCCCCCTGCCTCGGGCTCGCCGTCTCGTCGGCTCCCGTCCGGGAGGCGGCCGACGCTTTCCTCCAGGTGGTCGTCTTCGGGGTCCTCTTCGAGGTGGGGCACCACCTCCTCGCCGTCCTCTACATCGGCCTCGGGCGGACGAGAGTCCTGATCGCCTCCTCGGCGATCCTTGCCGGGACGAACGTCTTCCTCGACTACGCCCTGATCTTCGGCCACTTCGGCTTCCCGGAGATGGGGATCGTCGGCTCGGCGTGGGGGACGGCGATCGCCGAGTGCGCCGCCTTCCTCTTCCTCGCCGGCTACGCCGTGGCGCGAGGGGACCTGCGCGCCTTCCGCCTCATGCCGGGGAAGGGGTGGGACGCCCCCCTGACGCGCCGGCTCCTCGCAATCTCGACCCCCGCAGCGCTCGAGGGCCTCGTCGAGACGGGGCGCTGGCTCCTCCTCTTCACGATCGTCGAGCGCCTGGGCGAGGTCGCCCTCGGCGTCTCGAGCGTCGTCTACTCTTGCTACTGCCTGCTGATCATCCCGCTGGAGGGGATCGCGGAGGCGGTCTGCTCGGGGGTGAGCGGGATGATCGGGGAGGGGCACGCCTCGCGGATCGGGACGCTGCTCAGGCGCTCGATCTCGCTCGGCTACGCCCTCGTCGCGGTCCCCGCGCTCCTCGCCATGGTCGCGCCCGAGCTGGTGCTCGCGGCGTTCACCGACGACCCCGACCTCGTCGCGGGAGCCGTGGCTCCGCTGCGCGTGGTCTCCCTTGCCCTCCTCCTCGTGGCGCCGGGCGAGATGCTCCTCGGCGCGCTGGTCGGGACGGGCGACACGAGGGGGGCGTTCCGCATCCAGGCCATCCACGCGGCGGC
The DNA here is from genome assembly GCA_967798035.1 of uncultured bacterium. Classification (GTDB taxonomy): domain Bacteria; phylum Planctomycetota; class UBA1135; order UBA1135; family JAKEFM01; genus JAKEFM01. The sequence continues at coordinate 1,451 of CBRGOK010000465.1, read as the reverse complement.
GGTCCTCGCCTTCGTCTACGCCGCCGGGATCCTGCTGCGGCAAGGGGAGGCCGTGATCTGGCTCTTCGTCCCCCTCGGGTGGATCCTCCGCGTCGCGCTCTCGGGGGCTCGCCTGCGCGGAGAGGCCTGGCGGAGCGTCGAGGTCTGAGCGGGGACGGTCGCCTCGCACGCGCGGGGAACTTTGGCCCCGAGGAGGGGAGTTCGGTTCCGGAGCGACCCACGTGGGTCGCCCGTTCCTTCTCGCGGGATCGAGTCGTCGTGCGCGCTGGGGAGGGGTGAAGGCGCCTCAACCGGGAGGGTCCGGCGCGCCCGGAGCGGTCGCCCGGGCCCGGCCCGGGAGGGCCCTGGATGCGGCCGCCAGGACGGCCTCCCTCTCGAGCGACTCGAGCCCGCGCACGGGCATCCCCCGGAGGCTCCGTGCCACGAGGCCGGCCCCGATCCATAGTGCCGCCGCCGCGGGATAGAGGAGCCCGGGGACCGTCCTCGCCGCGACGTGGAGGGCGGCGCACGCGGCCACGACGAGGAAGCCGAGGACGAGCGCCATCATCGGCTCCCCGCCGATCCCCGGGGAGTAGCGCTGGCTGAAGGGGATCGTCCGGCCGAGGACGCGGAAGGAGGCGAAGGTCGAGGCGAGGATCGAGCCCGAGGCGAAGAGGACGTCGGGGAGGAGCGCGGGCCCGCCCGCCGCGAGGGTCAGGGCCGAGCAGAGGAGGAGGAGGGGGAGAACGAAGAGGGCGGCGCAGGCCTTCGCGCCGCCGGCGACGAACTCGCCGGGGCGGTCGATGGGGGAGGCCTCGAGGATCCACCGGGCCTCCCAGTTCTCGCCGAAGCGCGACTGGATGACGACGCTCGGCAGGGTCGCCGCGACGAGGTAGAGCATCGTGAGGAGGACCCAGGTCCCCCCGGCCGCCCCGCCGCGCTGGCGGAGGAGGAAGCCGAGCCCGACGAAGATCGCCATGCCGAAGCCGGGCCAGGTCCGCATCCGGAACGCCCGTTCGCGCATGGAGAGGGCGGCGAAGAGGCCGAAGCCCGCCCGCTCGACCGCGCCGCGGCAGAGGAGGGCCGCCGCGCCGTCGACGAGGCCGAGGCGGCGGCGGGGGGCTCCGCGCTCGACTTGCATCGCGAGGAGGCTCGCGAGGAACCGGGAGGATCCGAACCGAAGGGCGAGGAGGAGGGCGAGGGCCGGGACGACCAGGGCGAGGGAGGCGAGGCTCAGGTTCGCGCGGTCGCGGTTCCCGGACAGGACGTCGAGGAGCGCGCCGTACCAGGCCGGCGGAAGGAACCAGGCGGCTCCCGTCCGGCCCGCGAGGATCGCCTCGAGATTCGAGACGTCGACCACCGCCGGGAGGATCTGGCCCGCCCCGGTCGCCACGACGAGGAGGAGGAGCTGCAGGAGGTGGATTCCCCCCTTCAGGCGGTGCGCCGGGAGGAGCCGCATCGCGAGGAGGAGG
>CBRGOK010000464.1:0-3770 GCA_967798035.1 uncultured bacterium | reverse complement strand
CCTCCTCCTCGGGGTCCTCGTCGCCCGGGCCCGGGCCGACATCCTCGCCCTAAAGGACGGGCGCTTCGTCGAGGGGGTGAAGATCGAGCGGGCCGAGGGGGGGTACAAGCTCCTCTACAAGAGCGGGGAGGTCCACGTCCCGGACGAGCTCGTCAAGGACTGCCTGATCGAGGGGGAGAAGGGGTTCGAGCCGAGGAACGAGGAGGAGCGGGCGAAGCTCGAGAAGGGGCTCGTCCCCTTCGAGGGGAAGTGGGTGACGAAGGCCGCCCGCGAGGCGGCCGTCGGGAAGCGGGTCGCCGAGAAGAGGAAGAAGCTCGAGGCGGCGAAGGCCCACCGCGAGTGGCGCAACCGCTACACCTCCGAGAGCGCGAACTTCAAGTTCGAGTACACGGTCGACCCCGAGGTCCAGGAGAAGCTCCGCGATCTGATGGAGACCTACCTCTCCGTCTTCACGAAGAAGTGGGGGATCGCGCGGCCGAAGGAGAGGCTCAAGGTCTGCCTATACCACGACTTCGAGGTGTTCCAGCAGGTGAGCGGAGGAGCCGGCTCGCTCGCCTACTACCGCTTCACCCCGCTCCCTCCCGAGCTGAACTTCTTCTACGAACGCCTCGACTTCGAATTCACCGCCGCCGTGATGTTCCACGAAGCGAACCACTACCTGACGCACCTCATCAACCTCGACTTCCACTATCCCCACACCGTGAACGAGGCGATGGCGGAATACTACGGTGCGAGCCGGTGGGATCCCGTGAGGAGGGAAATGGTGGTGGGAGGCGTCCAGGAGGGACGCCTCATGGAGGTCCTGACCGACATCCAGGGGGGCCAGACGCACGGTCTCGAGGACTACCTGACGAACCGGTTGGGCTACGACAACTACTCGTGGGGCTGGTCGTTCGTCCACTACATGATGGAGACCCCGAAGTACGCCAAGCGTTTCCAAAACTTCTTCTTGGCGCTGGGTCGGGATTCGGACGTGAAGCGGATCGGGGACGGGGCGGGGAGGACCGTCGACGGGGACGAGATCGTCCGGGTCTTCAAGAAGCACCTCGGCGTCACCGATCTCGCCCCTCTCGAGAAGGAGTGGCACGAGTACGTGAAGTCGAGGCTGAAGGTCGAGTCCGTGCGCGGCTACGAGCAGGCCGCTCTCAAGGCCGACCAGACGGGACAGCGGACCCGCGCCCGGAGGTTCTTCCGGCTCGCCCTCGAGAAGGGCTCGACGAACTCGATGGTCTACCGGGAGTACGCGGAGAACCTGCTCCTCGACGACAAGCCGGCCGAGGCGGTCGAAATCCTCCGCAGGGCGATCACCCTCGACCCCCTCTCGGCCCCCCTCTACGCTCGCCTCGGAACGGCCCTGCGCAAGCAGGGGAAGAAGGAGGAGGCGAAGCGGATGGCGGCGCTCGCGAAGGAGATCGACCCGGACGATCTCGACCTCCTCGACGTCGTCGTCGAGGAGGTCGAGGAGGCGGCGGGCTCGAAACCCGCGAGCCGGCCCGCGGGCTCGAAGTGAGCCGCGGCCCCGGCCGGGCGGTCAGAACCGGATCGGGACCTTCAGGAACCGCACCTCCGGCCGCGGCGTGGCGGTCGAGAGGTCGACCGACCCCAGGTCGAAGTCGACGGTGAACCGGAGGAATCGCTTCTGCGGGAGCCCCGGCGGGACGCCCAGGGCCCCGAGGTCCGGGGTCGGCCCGACGAGCCCGACGACAGCCGGGGAGACCTGCTCCGCTCCCTCGAAGAGGACCCGGACGGTCTGTCCGGGCGGGATGAAGTCGGGCGTTCCCGACGAGAAGACGCGGAAGAACCGCGGCCGCACCTCGATCGTCGTCGTCCCGCCGACGGGAAGGACGGCGGTCATCGCGCCGTCGGCGGGCTCGGTCTGGATCACCGTGTTCGTTCCATCGAACGCCGCCGACGCGATCGTGAAGACCGCTCCCTGCCCCGCGTTGGGGTTGAAGGCGTAGCGCAGGAGCGTCGCGGGGTTCGGGACGAGCGCGCCGGGGATCGAGACCGAGATCGCCGTCACGTTCGCGGACGGGATCGTCCGGGTCGTCCCCGGGATCGGGGGCGGTAGGTAGACGGCTCCCGACTCGTCGGTCTTCACGGCACCGAGGCCGAGGCCCGGCGGGATCGTCGCGAGGTTCGTCAGGGGATAGGCGGGATTCGTCGTGTCGTTCGGCTCCGAGGACGTCCACGGGAAGGTGACCGTCCCGAGGGCCCCGAGGGCGGGGAACCCCGTGTCGATCCAGGTCGAGCGCGAGCGGGACCTCGGACCGAAGTTCGGGAGGAGGATGTGCCCGTTGCCCGACTGGTCGATCGTCGTGGTCGCGAGGCTCGTCACGTCCTGCCCGCCGATGCGGACGACCGGGATTCCCGAGGCGTCGACCCGGGTGGTGTGGAGCTGGGCGACCCCGCCCCCTCCCTGGCCGCCGCGGCAGACTGCCCCGAACGCTGTCGACCCGCCGGAGCCCTGTCCACCGTCCCCCCCCTTCACGAACAGGACGGGCACGTTCCCCTCGAGCCGGATCCCTCCGGGCGTTCCTGGGGGGGCCGGAGGGAAATGGATCGGGTCGTCGGGGTCCCCCGGGTCCTGCACACTCGCGTTGGCCGACTCGACGAGGATCATCCCTCCCGAGCCTCCGCCGCCCCCGCCGCCGACGGGATTGATGCCGCCTGTGCTCTCGCCGTGGCCTCCCTTCCCGCCCATCGCGGAGAGCCTCCCCACCGGGCCGAGGACGATCGGCCCGACGGCGCGGAGGACGAGGATCCCCGCCCCGCCTCCCGCGGCGCCGGCCTTCCGGTCGGGCCCGGTCAGCCACTGGGTGTTGTTCAGGCAGTTCGGAGGCGCGGGGAGGCCGTTGTAGAAAACCGCGTCCCCGCCGCCGCCGCCCCCCTGGCCGGCGATGGGCGCCGGGAGTTCCCCGACGAGAAGGGTGCCGCCGGGGAGGAGCTTCCTTCCGGAGAAGTTGTTCGTCGCGATCCCGTCCACGAACACTTCGGGGCCGCGGGCCCCGCCGTTGACCGGGAGCGCGAGGTCGACGCAATCCCCGACTCCCGACGCGCCGGGACCGCCGTTCCCACCGTCCAGGCCGGCGGGAGAGGGGTATCCGCCGTGGGTCTGGAGGGTGAGGACCCCGCCTCCACCGCCGCCTCCCCGCCGCGACTCGACGGCGACGGTCGTCCCGTAGGCCGAGTGGCCCCCGCGCCCGCCGCCCGAGGGGGCGTTCCCCGGCCCGAAGCCGTCCTGCCCCTGGACGTCGGAGCCGACGGCGCTCAACGAGGCCGTGCCTCCCTCCCCGCCGCCGGCGTTGCCGGGGGCGCCGCTCTGGGGCTGGTCCGGCGTGCTCAGGCCGCCGGTGTTGAGGGCGTCGATCCCGTCCACGTTGATCTCCCCGTTCACGGTGATCCGGCCCGAGGCGTTGATCACGAGGGGATTGGGGCCCTGCGCGAGGATCTTGCTCCCGGAGGGGAGGAGGAGGTTGCGCAGGTTGAGGACCCCGTTCACGACCGCGACCTGGTTCCCCTGCGGGTTGACGACGATGTCGAACGTCGTGTCGACGATCACCGTCGTGCTGAACGGGAGGATCCAGTCGAAGGTCGACTCGACGCCCGGGAACGGCTCGTTCGCCCGGAGCATCCCATTCCCCCAGTCGGCCGCGGGCACCTCGAAGTCGGCGCCGGTGTCCTCGCGGGCGCTCGTGTCGAAATCCTCCGTGAACGCGTCCTCGTTCCCTCCCGGTGCGGGGGGCTCGACCGTGTAGCTCGCGACGACG
>CBRGOK010000463.1:0-3787 GCA_967798035.1 uncultured bacterium | reverse complement strand
GGCACGATCGCCCAGCCCGGAAGGTCACCCATGTCTCGCCGCTGCGTGAAGTAGACCGGCCGGGGGGCGAACTGCTCGACGATCCAGCGCTCCTCGAAGCGCTTCCTCGCATTCCCGGAGAGATGCTCCCGGTGACCCCTGTCCTGCTGCGTCATGCCTTCGAAGAGCGACTCCTCGAAGTAGCCGTACTTGTCGGCGATCAGAACATCCGGGCGTTCCCCGAGGACGCGATGGAGGTAGATCGGGGGGAAAGAGTTGTGGTCGCCCGAGCCAAGGAAAACGGCGTCGGGCTCGAGCGTGGCGAACAGGTTCCGCGCGTAATCCTCGGTCCAGAAGCAGCGGGAGCGGTCGTTCGTCCGGAAGTGGAGAGCGAGGGTGGCGGCCGACAGGGCGAGGCAGGTCACCGCGACCGGGCGAGGAGAGAAAACTCGGAGGAGGAAGCCCGGTAGGCGAAGGTTGCCACTGAGGAGCCTCTCCGCGCCGATTCCAAACCAGATGGCGCCCACCAAGTAGGCCGGGATCAAGAAGATCGAGTTCGCGTGGATGTGCTCGTAGACGAGGTCGAAGTTCGTGTACCAGATGAACCCAAACGAGCAGGCGCCGGCGAGGAGGAGGAGGGTGGCGGCGTCTCGCCAGCCCCGGCGGAACGAGCCGACAAGTCCGAGGGCGACGAGGAGGAGTGCTGCCGGCAGGAACTCGGTCGACGCGGTCTTCGCGAAGATCAGGACCTGCCGGGCCGTGCGCTCGAGCGTGCGGGGCGGAGCGGGCTCGTCGCGGCCTCGCTCGTAGACCTTCCGCTGGAAGTTCGCGAAGGCCCCCTCGACGGTCCGCGGGTTCCCCCAGTTGACGAAGGGGTTCGTGCGGGCGCGGAGCGGGAGATAGACATAGAGGAGGAAGGGAAGGGCGGCGAGGAGGAGCGCGATAGGGATCCGACGGACCTCGTCGATCGGATCCGTTCGCCGGAGCGCTGCCAACAGGACGTAGGCGAGGAAGAGCGGAGCGAGGTAGAGGACGACCGGATGGTGGCTCGCCCCGAAGCCGAAGAGGACGGCCGCTCCGTAGAGCCACGGCGCCCCAGGTTCGAGCGACCAGCGGCGAAGCGCGTAGAGGATGGCGATCAGGAAGAAGGCGAGGAGGGTGTAGACCTCGGGGACGACAGCCTGCGACCAGAACGTGCGGGAAAAGGCGAAGAGGAGCGCCGCCGCGAGGGCGAGGGGCGGCCGGACGCGGAAGGTCCGGAGGTAGCGCGCGAGGACGAGGGCGGCAAGGCTCCCGAAGACCGCCGAGAGAAGGGCGACCCGGAAGGCGATCGACCCAATCGGCAGGAAAGTGAAGGCCTTCGCGAGGAGACACCAGAGGGGGTAGCTCGGCGGATGCGGGACGCCGAGTTCGTAGGCCGCGGTGACGAGCTCGCCGGCGTCTTCCCCGGGCAAGACCCGGGTCGCGGTCCGCAGGTAGACGAGAAAAGGGAGGCCGAAAGCGGCGGCGTCGAGGAGCGGGATCCTCAGACCCTTGCGCAGGGACTCGCCCGGGTGCACCTTCATGCCCAATGTCCTTTCTCCCAGGAAGCTTCTCCTGGAGCGACCCGAAGGCCCGACGCGGTCGCAGGCCCTACGCGAAGCGGCTTCTCGCGGTCGTCGTGCTCGGGGGCTTGGCTCTCGGGATCGTGGCGCTGCTCGTCGTTGGAAGCCGGGGACCCGAGCCCGTTGCAGGCCCGACCCCCGAGGCGCTCGCGAGGGCTCCCGTGGCCGATTCGCCCCCCACCCCGACGGCCCCACCCTCGATCGAGCCACCGAAGCGCGAGGGTGCCGTGGCCCTCTTGCAGCGCGGCGAAGACTTGAGCCAGTACACGGAGCGCCTTCTCAGGCGCGCGCGAGGGCTTGAGGAGGGAATCGAGCGGATGTTCGCGCGCGACCTCGAGGAGGAAGAGAAGCGCAGGCTCTTCGAGCTGGGCCTCGGTCCTCTCGACCAGCTAAACACCCTCCCTTCGACGGTCACGCCAGAGGCCCGCGCACGCATCGCTCAGAAGCTCGTCGCACTCGCCTCGGACCAGTTCGTGCAGGCCCGAAGGCTCCAGAGGGACCGGCGACCCGGGGAGCCCGTCTTCGACACCCTCCTTAAGGAGGCGTCGCGCTTCCACGCCGAGAGCCAGGTAGTCCTTCACGAGGCTCTCCGGAACCGGCCCTCCAAGGGGTAGGAACTTGCCAGCGTCACTGGGGTGGACACCGTGTCCACCCCCCTCCCCGGACTAGTTCCCCGGCCCCTACTTCGACCGAGCACGGATCTTCTCCCTCCCCTCCGCGCGGGGCTTCGGAATCTGCCGTGCCGGTTTGAGCGTGCCCTCTTTCGTCGGGCGAAGGTGGGTCGTGAGGTCGATCAACTGCCTGAGCAGGTCCGCACGGTCGCGTGCGCGAAGTTCCACGACAAATCCTCCGGGGGCCCCACCCCTCCTCGCCTTGACAAACCGCGGAAGCGGCCCGAATGCGTCGGCGAGCTCGGACGCCCGGCTCCGCCGTTCCAGCCGGAGGGTCTCGCGAACCTTTCGGCCGAGATCCTCGGACGTCATCCGCCCCTCGACGACATCCTTCGTCAACGCCGCCTGACCCTCGACCGGAATCCGCAGGATTGCGAGGGCGTGTCTGAGGGGGAGGTGCCCCGACTCGAAGGCCTTCTTGAGCTCAGGCGACTCGCAGTTCTCGATCCGGAGGAGACGCTGCACCGTCTTCTTCCCCCGGCCGATCTTGGAGGCGATGTCTGCGTACTTCATCTTGCAGACTCGGCTGAGGAGTTCGCAGGTGAGCGCGATCTCCGCCAGCGTGAGAGGTTCTCGCTGGACGTTCTCGTCGATCGCGCGCTCGTAGATCTCGGCCTCCTCGAGGGCGTCGAAGACGCGCGCGTCGATTTCCGTCAGTCCGGCCATGCGGGCGGCCACGACGCGACGGTGGCCCTGCAGGATCTCGAAGAGGGGCCCCTCGCGAAGGAGGTGGACGGGATTCAGGAGCCCGTGCTCGAGGATCGACTCCTTGAGGCGCACGAGCGCGGCCTTTCGGAGCTTCGCGCGAAGCACGAAACGGGACTCCCGCTTGATGCGGTCGAGTGGTACCCGTTCCAGACGTCCCCCGGGAGGGGACGGCCGATTCGGGGGGGTCAGAGGCGCAGGATGGGCGTCAGCATTCGGTATCTCCGACATCGGACTCCCTCCGACCGCGCTTCCCTTCGCGGCCACCCACGAAGACCAGGCCATGCTCCTCCGGATGTCCCGGGTGCCCGTCGAGAACCTCTCCGTCTCGGAGAGTTCGGATCCACCGCACCCCAGCGCATGGGCAGCAAGACCAGCGCACTTGGACCCGTAGGTTCCTCCCGCCTCGGGGAAAGAAACTCGCCCACCTCGCCGCGGCACCTCGAGACCGACTGGGCCCGCCGGTCCACAAGTCGTGGACCATCGAGGAATCGCGGCGCGGGACGGAGGAACAAGATGAAGAAGCGTTCCTCTGCACCTCGATCGGGAGCCGTACCCAGGGAATGCCCCCCGGGAGCGAGACCAGCATCGAGGCGAGCCGCCAGAGGAGTTCTCGGCCCCGAAGGCTTCCGATCGACCTCATCAGTAGGGATCCCATCTAGATAGATGACCCTAGACCCCCAGATTCGGACACCGAATCCGGGTCGGCTCGACTCCTCTGTTCTCACTTCATTGCCGCCCAAGGGATTGGGGCAGCGACGGGCGATCAGGACGAGGGAATCCTCCTCCGCTCCTCCTTCGGGAGCTGCCTCCAGAGGAGGGCCCCCG
>CBRGOK010000462.1:0-3788 GCA_967798035.1 uncultured bacterium | reverse complement strand
GTCCTGGAAGATCCAGACCGGCACCGGCACCTCGAGGGGCTTGATCCCGCAGGGCGCGCCGTACTCCTCGTAGAACCTCGCGTAGAGCGCCTCGAGGACGCGCCCGACCTCCCGCGCGAGCTCCTTGGGAGGGTGGACGTCCGACTCCTGCCCGGCGAGGAGGTAGGGTCGCGGGGCGACCGCGTCGCCGGCGAAGTGCTGGAACTTCAATTCCCCCGCCAGCGACTTCATGAGGTTCCGCATCGAGGCGGCCGACTTCATGAAGTCGTCCTTCGTCCAGCGCTCCGCCTCCTCGCGGGCCGCCGTGGCCTCCGGGGAGGGCGCCCCGGCGGGCTTCGCGGGCGCCTTCGGAGTATCCGCCCCCTGCCGGGCCCAACCTGGACCGGCCAGGAGCGCGATGCAGGCCCCGCAGATCACGGCGAGCGCGAGGACGGACGCCATCGAGCGAGGGCGGACCGGCGTGGAGGAGGGAGACTCGATCCTCGTCCTGTCGGGGCACCCTCTGCAGAGGCAGGCCAAGAGAACTCGATTCATGGGTCCGGTGGATGAAGGCGCGGGCGGAGGATACTCCCCACCCGACTTCAGGGCGACGCGGGTGACCGGCGGGCGAGGCGGAGGGAGAGGATCCCCCCCGCGAGGAGGAGCGCGGGGACCCCGGCGAGCCATCCGTAGCCCGGCACGGAGGAGAGCCGCGCCCAGGCGACGTGGTCGCGCACCCGGCTCTCTCCGAGGAGCCTCCAGTGCAGGAGGGGCGGGGCGAACCGGGGCTGGAAGAGCATGTACAGGTACCGCGAGTTCTCGGGCTCGTCGGGGAACCGGGCGGCCACCTCGGCGTTGGCCCGCGCGATCCCGACCGGATAGGGGACGGGGAAGGCGGGGGCCGACGCGAGGACCCCGAGCGCGCCGAGGGCCACGCCGAAACGCCGGATCCGGGTCGATTCGAGCGCCGGGGCCGCGAGCGCGCAGAGGATCGCCGCGGCGGGGAGCGCGTAGCGCGGCCCGTAGCACCATCCCCCGTGCCACCCCTCCGTGAAGGCCGGAGGGAGGAGGACGCACGCGACGGTCCCCGCGAGGAGCCACACCTTCGCCTTCCCTGCGCTCCGCAGGAGCGCGCGCGCGCCCGCGGGGGCGAGGAGGACGGGCGGCGCGTAGAAGAGCAGGCCGCGACCCGGCGAAAGGAGGAGGCCGAGGAGCCCGAGCCAGGGAGGGAAGGAGAAGTAGGTCCCGCTCCCCACCGCCCCCCCGTAGCCGAACTCGAGCGGACTGCCGAATCGCGCGGCGTTGCACGCGGCGAGCGCGCCGCCCACCGCCAGCGCGGGGAGCGCCGCGGCGAGGAGGTTTCGGAGGCCGGGTCTGCGTGCGAGGAGGTAGGCCGCGAGCGGGGGGAGGTAGAGGGCCGAGATCGGACGGACCGAGACGCAGCAGGCCGCGGCGAGGCCCGCGAGCGCGAAGCCCGCGGGCCGGGAGGCGCGCAGAGCCGCGAGGAGGGCGAGGAGGAGGAAGAAGAGCCCGATCGAGTCGCTCAGGGACGACCGGGATTGGGCGAGGAGGAACGTCCCCGCCCCCGCGACGGTCGAGGCGAGGATTGCCGAGGGAGCCGTCGCGCCGAGCGCCCGCCCGAGGAGGAAGACGAGGGAGACGCAGCCGGCTGAGGCGAGGGGCCCCGTCGCCGCGAAGGCGAGATGCTCGAGCGGCTCCTCGTCGGGGAGGTCCGCGACCTCGACCCCCGCGAAGGTCCGGGTCCGCGCCGAGAGAGCCTGGGCGAGCCCGGGGAAGACCGCGGACGCGGCCTCCCCGGCGAGGAGGAAGGGGACGCCGAGCACGGCGCGTCCGACCCCGAACCACGCGTACCAGCGGCCGTCGACGCCCGGACGGACGTCGAACCGTCGCTCGACGATCGCCCGCCCCGCCGCCGTCTCACCGATCGCGAGGGAGCCGTCGCGGCGGAGCGAGCGCGCCGTCTGGTACTCGACCTCGGCGTCGGGGTTCTCCGTCGTCCCGAACATCCCGGCGAGGTAGAGCGCCCCCCACCCGAGGAAGAGCAGCCCCGCCGCGCGACGGTCGCGTCGCGCCTCCGGCACCTCCGCCATACGGGGGGCGATCTTAGAGCAATAGGATGCGGCCCGTGAGTCCGCGCGCGGGCCGGCTCCTCCTCCTCTCGATCCTCGCGGCCGGCGCGGCGGCGCGGGTCGTCTCCCTCCTCGACCTGCGCGCGAACGACCCGCTCTTCCCGTCCCGCGGGACCTACTCCGACGGCCGCTACTACCACGAATGGGCGGCAGCGTTCGCGCAGGGGAGGGAGTTCTCCCCCGAGCCTTCGGGTCGTCCGCACTGGATGGCGCCGCTCTATCCCTGCGTCCTCTCCCTCCTCTACCGGATCGCCGGCCCCCACCCGCTCTCTCTCGTCCTTTTCCAGCACGCCCTCGGGATCGCCGGACTCCTCCTCCTCCATCGCCTCGCGCGCCGCGTCTTCGAGGAGCGCGCCGCCCTCCTCGCGGTCGCGCTCGGAGCCTTTTTCCTCTCGCCCGCCTTCTTCGAGGGGAAGCCGATGGCGGAGACGCTCGCCGCGTTCCTCGCCCTCGCCGGGCTCTCCTGCCTGGACGGCTCCCGTGCCCGCGCCACTGCGGGCGGGATCCTCCTCGGCCTCGCCTCCTGCGCCCGCCCCCAGCTCCTCCCCGCCCTCCCCGCCGTGGCGCTCGCCCTCGCGAAGGGCCCGACGCGTCCCACCGTCCTCCCCTTCCTCGCCGCGGCGGTCCTCGCGCCGGGGGCGACCCTGGTCCGGAACCTCGCTGTCTCGGGCCAGCCCGTCCTCGTCAGCGCCAACGGCGGGGTGAACTTCCACCTCGGCAATCACCCGGGCGTGCGCGGGACGTTCAGGGCCCCCGGTCCGCAGTGGGGCTCGATCTTCGAGCAGCGCGAGACGGCGCTCCGGGAGGCCTCCCGGGCCCTCGGCCGGGAGGTCGGGGAGAGGGAGGCCTCCGCGTTCTTCTACCGGCGCGGGCTCGGCTGGATCGCCTCGCAACCCGCCGAGGCCGCCGCCGCCTTTGCCGCGAAGGCGTCCTGTCTCCTGTCGAACGAGGAGACCGAGATCGTCTACTCCCCCGCCGCGGAGCGGGAGCTGGCGGCGAGCCTCCGCCTTTTTTTCGTGCCGTTCGCCGCCCTCCTCGGCCTCGCGACGACCGGCCTCCTCGCCCCGGCGCGGGACCCGGCGATGCGGAGGGTCCTCCTCTCCTTCCTCGCGGCGGGCGCGGCCCTGCAGGTCGCCTTCTTCCCCTACTCGCGATTCCGGGTCCTCCTCCTCCCGGCCCTCCTCCCCTTCGCGGGGGCCGGGTGCCTCGTCCTCCTCGAGGCCGTCCGGTCCCGCCGGCGGATCGGAGCCTGCGCGGCCGGGATCGCCGCCGCCGCCTTCTCCTTCCTCGCCCCCGCCGCCGCATCGGGTCCGCTGCGCGCGAACGTCTTCGTCGACATCGGCAACGCGTGGAGGGAGGAGGGAAACCTGAGGGAAGCGGAGCGGGCCTACGGCCGCTCCCTCGAGATCCACCAGACCGCCCGCGCGAGGCTGACACGCGCCGAGCTGCTGGAGGGGACGGGCCGGATCGCGGAGGCCGAGGCGCAGCTCCGACTCGCGACCGAGGGCTCCTCCCTCCGGGAGGAGGCGCTCTACCGGCTCGGCGTGCTCTATCTCTCCTCGCCGGATCCCGCCTTCCGCAGGCCCGAGGAGTCGCGCCGGATCTTCGAGGATCTCCTCCGGGCGGATCCGGCGAACTTCGAGGCCCGCTGCGGCCTCG
>CBRGOK010000461.1:0-3788 GCA_967798035.1 uncultured bacterium | reverse complement strand
CGACGGCCTGACAGACACCCACATCCTCGCCCTCTCCTTCAACGGCGGCGGGGACTTCACGGTCCAGGTCGGAAAGTCGAAGGAGAAGATCGATCTGCTGGCTCTGGTGCGAGTGTACGGGAAGGTGGTCGAGGAGAAGGAGGACCGACCCGTCGTGGAGGCCGAGTACGTCCGCGTCTGGCCCTGGACGACCTTCACTTTCATCGAGGCCTACGGCGAGGACCACTCGAACCCCGAATGGCGCAAGCTCTGCACGGTCGACCTCGAGCGCATCTATCGCCCGCTCCCCGACGTGAAGTACTACGTCGACCGGCTCGGGCCGCTCCCGAAGAACTGACTCATCGCCCCGCGCGCAGGGGCTGGACGATGAAGTCGTCGAAGACCTCCCGCACGGGTTGCTCGCCCCGCGCGAGGAGGAACTCGTGGAGCGCGAAGAGGCGGGTGGGGGCGAGAGGGAGAGGATGCTCGTCGGGCTGGAAGGTCGTCCCGACGGGGTAGTCGACGCCGGGCTTCCTACTCATCTCCACGTGCGTGCCGAGGACGTGGGAGACCGGGTGGCTTCGGGCGAATCCGGCGAGGCGGACGATGCTCGCCCGGAAGGCTTCCCAGTCCCGGACGTAGATGCGGCCCGGGTAGAAGGTGTCGCCCGTAAGGAGGAGTCGGGTCGCCTCGTCGTAGACCGCGACGCTCGAGGCCTGGTGTCCGGGGATCGGCAGGACGCGGAGGAGGCGTCCGCCGAGGTCGAAGGAAGCCTCCCCTTGGGGCCAATCGCGAATCCCGAAGAAGGCGGCCACGTCCTCCGGCTTCGTCCCAACGACCGTGGTGCCGGGGCGGCCGCGGAACTGCGCGTCGCCGGCCGTGTGGTCGCCGTGGGCGTGAGAGTGGGTGACGACGAGCTCGAGGGAGTCGAGCCCGCGAGCCTTGGCCCATTCGTCGACGAGTCGCTCGACCGTCTCGCGGAGGGGGAACTTCTCTTCGGAGGCGGTCGCGCCGGTGTCCTGGAGGAACGCCTTCTTTGTCCCGAGGAGGAGGTAGAGGAAGGGCCCCTCGAAGTGGACGCACTTGTTCTGGCGGAGGATCCAGGTGCTCTCGTCGTAGCGGTGAACCTGGATCGGGGGGTCCGCGTTCGACGCGCAGTCGGCCGAACCGTGGATCCAGCGGACCTCGAGGTCTCCGGCGGGGAGCCCAGCCGGTCGAGAGGCGGTCTGGGCGCGAGCGCCGGACGCGGGCCCGAGGCCTGGGATCCCGAGGGCGAGGAGGAGCGCGGATCTCATCGAGGTGGAAGGCGCTCGCGGAGCCTAACCGAGTCGACGCCGAGGAAGGAGCCGGTCGAGACCGGGTGCTTCCCGACGAGCTCGAAGCGGAGGGTGTGCGGGCCGGGCTCGAGGGAGAAGGACCCGAGGCTCACCTCCTCGACGCGGATCTCGGGGTTGTAGAGGTCGAGGCGGGCGACCTTCTCGACGCCGTCGAGGAGGATCCGCCAGATCCCGTAGTCGTAGGAGCGCGTGAGGGGGAGGACGAGCGCGCGGAACTCCTTCGCCTTCACCTCGAAGGGGAGGTCGATCCAGGCGTCGGGCGGGCTCGCGCGGAAGAAGACCTGTCCCTCCCCGGTCCACTCGTACCCCTTCTGCAGGACCGCCTCGCCTCCGTCAACCTTGGCCTTCGCGAGGAGGTCCTTCCCCTCGATCACGCGATCGAGGAGGGGCGGGACGCGGCCCTTCGCGGAGGGGAGGGTCGCGAAGAGTTTGGGTGCGCCGACCTGGTACCAGAAGGCGACCGAGGCGAAGTCGTCGAAGCGCTCCGTGTGGCCGTGGGTCTTCCCGTCGGGCTTCTCGTCCCCCGGGACCCAGCCCTTGTGCTCGATCGTCACGCGCAGCGACTTCTTGAAGCGGACGGGGTCGAGGAGGTGCCAGCGGTAGGCGGTGAGGCGCTGGCCGATGTGCCCCCACCCTCCCTCGAGGAGCGAGGTCCCGGAGTAGAGGAGGGTGTGGGCGCGCAGGCCCCAGGCCGCGAGGAAGTAGTCCTCCGTCCCGGTGCCGCGGATGGAGGCCGTCTCCTCCCCGTCGACGAAGAAGCACTCGTCCCCCTCGCCGAACCACTCGGGGGAGCGCGTGCGGACGGAGAGGACGGTCCCGACGAAGTGCCCCTCCCCCTCGGCGTCGAGGATCACGTAGTCGCGCCCCTTTTGGGCCGGGAAGTCCTGCCGGTAGCGGGCGTGGAAGAGGGGGGTGCGCTCGGGGACGGGCTTCTCCTCCCAGTCGATCTGGAAGTAGGTCGAGTTGAGGGGCTTCTCGCTCTGGTTCTCGAGGGTCACCTTCGCGGACTTCGAGAAGGGCATCGGCCAGAAGGCGTTGTAGGAGTCCCCCTCCTCGACCTGGACCGGGATCGAGCGGACCTCGCGCCGCTCGCCGAAGCCGCAGGCGAAGAAGTCGCCGACGGGCGCCTCGACGGCCGGGGAGGGCGCCCCGTCCCAGAAGATGCGGAGGACGATCTCGTCGGGACGCGCGCCCCCCTTCTCGGCGAGCCAGCCCGGCCGCGCCTCGGGGAAGGTGATCCAGATGTGGCGGATCACGCCGGGGCCCTTGAGGTCGGCGAGGGTGCGGGTCTCGCCGGGCGCGACGCGGAGGTTGTCCCGGTTGCTCTCGGGGTCGGGCGAGGCCGAGGAGGCGCGCCTCGGGCGGCCCTCGCCGATCCTCGTCAGGTGGTCGAGGAACGGTTCCTGGCCGAGGAGCACCGCGAGGAGGGGGAGGGCGCTCGCCATGGCAGCCATCCTGCCCGCGGCGTCCTCGCCGCGGAACCGCTAGAGCGTCACCTCGGCCATGTCGGCGAGGATCGGCGCGGAGGGGCCGCGGACGACGAGCGACTGGACGAAGATCCTCTGCCCGAGGAGGGCCGGGTCCGCGGGGAAGGCGCCCGAGAGGAGGAGGGGGTTCGCCGCGGCGGCGAGGAAGATCGGGGAGGGGAGGAAGAGGCGCCCGCAGATCCCGGGCACCGGCAGGCCGGGGGAGAGGAACGGGAAGGGGAGGAGAGGGTCGGAGTGGAAGAAGAGGAGGGAGGTCGAGGGGGAGACGCAGTCCTCCCCGAGGATCTCGAAGGTTCCGCCGGCGGCGGCGGTCCCGCTCACCGAGAGGTCGAGGGAGGGGCCGAGGCAGGTCCCCTCGTCGACGAGGAGGCTCGGGAACCCGATGTCCCCGCCGAAGAGGAGGAAGGTGGTTCCCCGCTGCGCGGCGGCTCCCCGGAAGTGGGGGATCGGCGGGACGCTCGCGCAGGTCGACCAGGAGTCCGCGACCGGGTCGTAGACTTCGAGCGGCGGGGAATTGAGCGACCCGTCGCTCCCCCCGATCGCGTAGATCGCGCCGGCGGCGTGGAGGAGGTGAAGCCCGTTGCGGGAGGTGGGGAGCGGCGCGAGGCTCTGCACCCAGACCTGGGAGGCGAAGTCGAAGCGCCAGAGGTCGGGGACCAGGACGGCCGGGGAGATCTGGCCCCCGGCGATCCACGCCGCGCCGTTGGCGACGACCGCGTCGTGGAAGTGGCGCGGGAACGGCATCGAGGGGATCGGCGTCCACGCCCCCGAGGCGGGGTCGTAGCGCTCGCAGGCGGCGAGGGGCGCCCCGTCGAAGCCGCCGAAGACGTAGATCCGCCCGCCCCAGGCGACCGCGGCGAGGAGGCTCCGCGCCTGGAGCATCGGGGTCTGCGGCGACCAGGCGTTCGTCGCGGGGTCGAAGGAGACGACCGAGTTCCGTGTGACCCCCGCGTCCTCTCCGCCGAGGACGTAGAGCTTCCCGTTG